>CAYWDW010000005.1:10272-22942 GCA_964457105.1 uncultured Heliobacteriaceae bacterium | reverse complement strand
CCTGCGCCTGTGAACTGATCGGCGCTGAGCAGGCAAGCTGAATCATTCCGGCATTTAATTGTGCCGCCCGGCTGGCACGAAAATTGGCTTACCCGAACACGAACTCTGGAAGGACAGACTTAAGCAACGATGACTGACACAGCTCAATCCCCGAACCTTCAAACTCCTGATTCGCCCGCTGAAAAACGCCGCACCACCTCAGCTTCCATCACCGCGCCGCGCGGCTTTGTCGCGGCCAGCGTGCGCTGCGGCCTGAAAAAAAACGGTGAAGACCTCGCCGTCATTTATTCTGAAATTCCGGCAGTAGCCGCCGCCGTCTTTACGCAGAACCTGGTGCAGGCCGCGCCGGTCGTGTTGTCGCGTGAACACCTGCGGCATAAAACTCATCGCGCCCTGATCGTCAATGCCGGATGCGCCAACGCCTGCACGGGCGAAGCGGGGATGAAGGACGCACGCCGCACGACGCAGATGCTGGCCGCGCTGCTCAATTGCGATCCGCGTGAAATTCTGGTCGCGTCAACCGGCGTGATCGGCGTGCAGTTGAAGATGGAAAAACTGGAAGCTGGTATCGCCGCCGCCGTCCCGCAGCTTTCACGCGCAGGCGGCGCGGGCGTGGCCGAAGCGATCATGACCACCGACACGCGGCCCAAGCGCGCCGTGAAGCGCGTCAAAATCGGCGGCAAAACCGTGACCATTGCGGGCGTGGCCAAAGGCTCCGGGATGATTCATCCCAATATGGCCACGATGCTGTCATTCGTCACGACCGACGCCGCCATCGGCAAAACGGCCCTGCAGGCCGCGCTGAAGCGAGCCGTTGCAGCGAGTTTCAATTGCATCTCGGTTGACGGCGACACTTCCACCAACGACACGCTGGCCGTGCTGGCCAATGGCGCGGCACAGAATAACCCGATCAAAGAAAGCACCGGCGAAGCCTTCGAGCAGTTCACCCGCGCGCTGACTGAAGTCTGTCGCGCACTGGCCATCGAGGTGGCCCGCGACGGCGAAGGCGCGCGCAAGCTCATCACCGTGCGCGTGCTGAATGCGCCGACCGTGCGCGATGCCAGACGCATTGCCGAAACCATTGCCATCAGCCCGCTCGTCAAAACCGCGATGGCCGGTGAAGACGCCAACTGGGGCCGCCTGATGATGGCTGCCGGTCGCAGCGGCGCCAGATTCGATGTCTCGAAAGTCGAGATCAGAATCGGCAGCCTGGCGGTTTGTCGGCACGGCGGCGGGCTACAGTTCGATGAACAGCGGGCGCTCGACATTCTCAAACGCGATGAAGTCACGCTGACGATCAACCTGCACCAGGGCGCGGCTGAGATGACCGCCTGGACGTGCGACCTGACGGAAGGTTATATTCGCATCAACGCTGACTATCGTTCATAAATCAGGTGTTCAGCCGTCAGGTAAATGATGCTAAGATTTCAGATGACCGCGATCCGCTGCCGGTTTTTTGCAACTGCCTGGCAGCCGATTTCGTAAGGCCTGATCGAACTGGCGAAGCCTTCATCCGTCAATCGTAATCACATCATCTGAATTCAGATTCTGACCGAAAGTTCCGAAAGGGAGATTTGCAATGATGACCAGGTGGCAACAGTTTCTTACCACTTCTCTGACTGCCGTTGTAACGACTGCGCTGTGTGCGCTCGCGGGTTTCGCGCAAACGCCGCAGCCCCCCGCGACACCGCCGGGCGGGCAGGATCAGATCAATCCGCTCAATATTCAGGCGCGTCCGATTCCGACCCGCACCGTCGGGCTGGAGCCGGGCAAGCTCGTCAACTGGACGCTCAAGGACGCCATTCTGGCGGCGCTTGAAAACAATCCCGACATTGAAATCGAGCGCACCAATGTGCGGCGGGCGCAATTCGATCTGTTCGCGGCCCAGGGTTTTTATGATCCGTCCGCGATCTCGAACCTTCAGTATTCATCGCGCGTCATCCCGAACACGTCGCGCAATACCGGCCTCGGCTCCAGCGTTCCCGACATCAACTTTCAGACCCTGAGCTACAATTTCGGGTATCAGCAGTATTACGAGCGCACGGGCGGGTTTTACTCCATCGGCTTCAATAACACCCGGCAAACCTCGAACCAGGCCACGCTGACGCCCAATTACAGCCCGTCGCTGACCTTCAATATTACGCAGCCGCTGGCCCGGAATTTCGGCATTGACAGCAATCGCCGCCTGATCCAAATCCAGCGGAAGAACCTTGATCTGTCTGACGCCGTCTTTCGTCAGCGCGCCATTCAGATCATCGCCCAGGTGCAGCAGGCTTACTGGGATCTGACCTTTGCGATCAAGAATGAAGAGATCCAGCGCGCCTCGGTGAAGCTGGCCGAAACGCAGCTCAACAACAACAAGCGGCAGGTCGAGGTCGGCACGCTCGCGCCGATTGATATTGTCTCCGCCGCGACTGATCTGGAAACCCGCCGACAGCAGGTCTTTCAGGCAATGAACGCTGTCGCGCAGGCCGAAAACACGCTCAAGCAACTGACCGTGAGCAGCCCGAACGATGAACTGTGGACTTCACAGATTGCGCCGGTTGAATCCTTTGAAGTGCAGACCAACACGCTGCCGCTGCCTGATGCGCTGAAACTGGCGATGGAGAATCGGCCCGAACTCAAACAGTTTGCGCTGCAAAAAGAGAGCAAGCAGGTGGACATTGCTTTCTTCCGCAATCAGACCAGACCACAGATTGATCTGGTGGCTTCATATGGCATGAATGGCGCGGGCGGCACACCGTCCACCATCACGGGAAGCAGCCCGAACTGTTCATCGCCCCTGCCGATTGGAAATCCGAACAGCAATCCGCAACTGGTCTGCGTCGGCCTGGTGCCCACGGCGATCCGCGATCAGAACGGAAACATCACCGGATACACGGCGGGCACGATTCAGACGCCGTTCAATCCGGCGGTCGCCTTTACCCAGACCACGCCGGTCAGTTCCGCGTTCATCGGCGGTTATGGCACCGCCCTCAAGAATCTTTTCAAGAATGATTTTCGCGCCTGGTCAGTCGGCGTCAACATCACGCTGCCGCTGCGCAATCGCACGGCCAAAGCCAACCTCGGCAAGGCGCTCGAAGAGGAGCGGCAGCTTGATTTGCAGACCCGCCGTCAGCGACAGTCCATCGAAGTCGAAGTGCGCAACGCCGTGCAGTCAGCCGAAACCGCGAAGCTGAGAATCGAAGCCGCCCGCCTGGCCCGCATCTATGCCGAGCAGCAGCTTGAAGGCGAGAACAAGAAGTTTCAGGCCGGGCTGTCAACCACCTTCTTCGTGCTGCAGCGTCAGACACAGCTTGCCCAGGCGCAGGGCGACGAAGTGCGCGCGCTGACCGACTACAACAAGGCCATCGCTGAATTGCAGCGCGTCATCGCCACCACGCTCTCAAGCAACAGCATCGCCGTCAGGGAGCCTGAAAAGGTGACGCTCGAAAAGCACAAGTAGCCCCCCGGATTGTGATTGCTCACGGGCAGCCAGACCAGTTTGGCTGCCCTCTTTTCATGCAGTATAGTGAAGCCCGTCAGCTTTCAGGAGACAGCGTCAGGAGACGGTGTTTGGAGTTCCAGCTTTAGCTGGTCGGTCTGTCTGCAAAACAACCAGCTAAAGCTGGAACTCCAAACATCGTCTCCTGACGCTGTCTTCCAACACCGTCTCCTGAAAGCTGAGTGACGTAATTTTCCGAGCCTGCTCGCTCTGATTCACATCGGAGCTGGAACCAACCCTCTAAGCGAGAGATCCTGCTATGGCCGCTGACACGATGACCATTCTTTGTCTGGCGAGTTATGAAAAGGGCCAGGAGTTTATCCGCGAATGCAAGCGCCAGGGCTGCACGGTGCTGTTGCTGACGGCTGAAAAGCTGGCCGAAGCCGCCTGGCCGCGCGAGAGCATTGACGAAGTCTTTCTGATGCCCGACCCGTCACAGAAGCCTGACATCATTTATGCCGTCAGTTACCTGGCGCGTTCGCGCCGCATTGATCGCATCGTGCCGCTTGATGAATTCGACATTGAAACGGCAGCCGCCCTGCGCGAACACCTGCGGATTCCCGGCATGGGCGAAACGACGGCGCGATACTTCCGCGACAAGCTGGCGATGCGGATTCGGGCGCAGGATCAGGGCATTCTCGTGCCTGAATTTATTGAAGTGATCAACTACGACCGCCTGCGCGACTTTATGGCGCGGGTGTCGCCGCCCTGGGTTCTCAAGCCGCGTTTCAGCGCCTCGGCCATCGGCATCAAAAAATTCTCGAACCCCGATGAATTATGGCCTGCGCTCGACACGCTCGGCGATGAACAATCATTTCACATCCTCGAACAGTTCGTGCCCGGCGAGATTTATCACGTTGATTCGGTCGTCTCTGAACGCGAGATCGTCTTTTCAATCGCGCATCAGTACGGCAGGCCGCCGTTTGCGATTATGCACGGCGGGGGCATCTTCACTTCGCGGACGCTGCCGCGTGAAGGCGCGGAGGCCACGATGCTGCGCGACCTGAATCGCCAGGTGCTGCGCGGCCTCGGACTGGTGCGCGGCGTGGCGCACACCGAATTCATCAAATCAGCGGCCACCGGCAATTTCTATTTTCTCGAAACCGCGGCCCGCGTCGGCGGTGCCAATATTGCCGAAATGGTCGAAGCCGCCACCGGCGTCAACCTCTGGGCCGAATGGGCGCGGGTGGAATGCGATCCTGACAGCCGCCCGCATCAGGTGCTGTCAACGAAGGAGAATTATGCCGGCATCATCATCTCGCTGGCGCGGCAGGAGCAACCCGATTTGTCGGCTTACACCGACGCTGAAATCGCCTGGCGCATGGACAAAAAATTCCACGCCGGGCTGATTGTCGCTTCGCACGATCCGGACCGGGTTGAGCATCTGCTGAATACTTACAGCGAGCGGTTTCATCAGGACTTTTACACTTCAGCGCCGCCGCCCGATAAGCCCACAGCCTGAACGATCAATGAAGATTGCCACCTGGAACGTCAATTCAATTACGGTCCGTCTGCCGCACGTGCTCGACTGGCTGGAAGCCAACAAGCCCGACGCGCTCTGTTTGCAGGAGATCAAATGCGTTGAGGCAAAGTTTCCGTTCGAGGCCTTCAGAAATGCGGGGTACGAAGCCGGGATTTTCGGGCAGCCGACCTACAACGGCGTGGCGATTATTTCACCGCAGCCGGTCAGCAACGTGCAGCGCGGCTTTCCGCAGGACGCCGCCGATGCGCCGCGCCGCCTGATTGCCGCTGATGTCGGCCCGCTCAGAATCATCAATGTTTACATCCCGAACGGTTCAGCAGTTGGCGCCGACAAGTATTTTTTCAAGCTGGACTGGCTACAGCGGCTGCGCGGTTATTTCGATGCTTACTGCGATCCGCAGAGACTGGTGCTGCTGTGCGGTGATTTCAATATTGCGCCGGATGATCGTGACGTTTATGACCCGGTGGCCTGGGCCGGGCAGATTCATTGCAGTCAGCCCGAACGCGACGCGCTCAAAACGGTGCAGGACTGGGGCCTTGTGGATACCTTCAGGCTGCATCATCCTGAAGCCGGTTTTTATTCGTGGTGGGATTATCGTTCGGGCGGCTTCCGGCGCAATCACGGCTTGCGGATAGATCACATCTGGGTTTCACCGCCGCTCGCCGAAAGGTGCGTTGACGCCTGGATTGACAAAACTCCGCGCGCGCTCGAACGCCCGTCAGATCACACGCCGGTCATGGCTGAATTCAAAGTGGACCGGACGCCGTAACCTGAGTGTCAAAAAGTGAGAATCTGATTCAATGGGAATGCTGACAAGAGAAAATCCTGAAACCGGCAGGCTGGAAGTTTTGCAGGGCGATCACTGGGTGGATTTTGAATCGTACCGGCAGCAGCAGATTGCCGAAGCCTACGACAATTCCATCAGATTTCTGCGCGAGCGACTCGGTGATGATTTCACCGCAGCGGAATCAACGGCGCGAGACGGAGAGACGGGGAGAAAAGGTGCCGGGGAGAAAAGGTGACTTCTGCTTTTATTTCCGGCCCGCCATTTTCGAGGTTGGCATCAGCCGCCGGATTGAGTAACATCACACCGTCAACTGCACACATTCAACGCCGACAATTGATCTGAACCCGGGAGCCGTCTGCTCCTTCCTCTGACCTGGCGCGCAATGCTGCCCCCCTCACGCATTCCCGCTTGCCGTAGTGTCAATGATCCGGAGGTTTTGTATGGCCCGCTTGACCATTTCCCGCCCGGCTGCGCGGCAGTCGCTGTCCCTGCTGACAGTTCTGATAATTGCCTGTCTGATGACCATTGCCGTCAGGGCCGGAGACGCCAGTTATTTCGCGCTCGAACAGGTCACGACGCTGCCCCCCACATTGTCGAGTCTGCTCGTGCAATCGCCGGTGCTGGTCAATGTCCCGTCAGGCGCGACCCTGTCGGTGACGCTGCTGCGCAATGGCGCGGTGGTGGCGACCAGCCGTTTGAAATTCAATTCAGCTTATAACAACAACCAGCTTGTGCCGCCGATTCCGCTGGCTTCGTTTTATCCGACCGGATCGAATGTCGCCCCCGGTCAGCCGCTGCCGGGGACGACGCTGACGCCAGGCCTGGCCGATCTTGACGCGCTGGCCGCAAACCTCAGCCAGTATCAGTTGTTGTGGGTGCTGACTGACGGCGTGATTGCGACGCCCTCGCGGGCGGTGGCCACTTCGACCACCAGCCCGCTCAATCTGATTGACCTGAAACTGGCCGCCATTTCCGCCGCGCTGCGTCCGGGCGATCAGAAACCCGGGTCCGTGCTGATTTACCCGCGCTACACTTCGAGCGCCGCCAATCCGGCCCGCGAGGACAGTTCGATCAGCCTGTCCAACACCAGCCTGACCGATGGCATTTATGTCCGCCTGTTTCTGATTGATGGCACCTGCCAGTCGGTTGATTACACCATCTGCCTCAGTCCGCGGCAGACCATCAGCCTGCTGGCCAGCGACCTTGATCCGGGCAGCCGGGGCTATGTGATTGCCGTCGCCTGCGATTCAGCCGGGCAGCCGCTGCAGCACAACTGGCTGACCGGCGGCGTGTCAGTCAAACAGCCCAATCCGGCTAACGGTGGGGCTTACGATGTGACGCTGAGCGCCCTGGCCATCGCCAAACGGACCGGCGGCGCAGTGGCCCCGGCAGGCGGCGTGGCCGAGATGGCGTTTGATGACGTGATGTATGACCGCCTGCCGGCCCAGGTCGGGGCGGATGATGTGCCGAGTCAGACGGGCGGACTCAACAGCACAACGCTCGTCGTCTTTCGCCCGCTGCCGAATCTGGCGGGCGGGGTGGCCGGCGCAACTTTCCGGCTGACCGGCAGCAACAATTCCGGCGATTCGACCACCATAGATGTCAGCGCCACCAATGCCTGTTACAAAGACATTCCGCTCAGCACGCTGCGCACCACGCCGAAAATCAGCGATCTGATTCCGCCTGGTTCAACGGCCTGGTTCTCGGTCGCTTCGACTGAAAACCTGCCGGTGCTGGGCGCGCAGTTCAATTATGGCCGGTTCAGCAGCGGCAGCACGATCCGCGCGCTCAGTTACGTCACCGATTACCGCATCAGAATCCCTGTGACAGCCCTCGCCTGCCCCTGACCCGGCGGCGAAGCGGCACCTGGAACAGTACGGGGAGCGGTAGCGACCTGGTGCTGATGGGAGTGGCGCTGTGGCTGAAACCAGGTCGCTACCGCTCCCCGTACTGTTCCGCTGACTCGCTCCTGCTCCCGGTCCTGTGCGGCTGGCTGTACCAATGCGGCGCGGTCTGGTTTAATACGCGGCCTATGGGCAGTTCACGAACCGGACAGTCATCAGCGAAGGATGCGCCGCTGCGGGCCGATATTCACCGGCTGGGCGATCTGCTGGGCGAAACGCTCAGGCGGCTTGGCGGCGAAAGCCTGTTTGAAACCGAAGAGCGTGTGCGCGCGCTGTGCAAAAGTCTGCGCTCAAGCCACGCGCCGGCCACTGAACGACGCCTGAAAAAGCTGCTCGCCTCGCTCAGCCTGGATGAAGCCATCGGCGTCATTCGCGCCTTCTCGGTCTATTTTCAGCTTGTCAATATTGCCGAACAGTATCACCGCATCCGGCGCAAACGCTGGTACGAACTGCACACGCCGCAGCAGCCGCAGCAGGGATCGCTGGCTGAAACGCTGCGCCGGTTGCGGTCAATGCACATTCCGCGCGAGCAGTTGCAGCGCGTGATTGACAACCTTGAAATCGAACCCGTCATCACGGCGCATCCGACCGAAGCGGCGCGGCGCTCGCTGCTTGAAAAACAGCGGCGCGTTTCTGAACTGCTGTCGGCCTTTGATGCCGCTGAAATTTCGCCGCGACAGCGCGAACGGTTGCAGACGCAGCTTGCCGCCGAAGTCGAATCAATCTGGCAGACCGATGAGGTGCGCCACATCACGCCGACCGTGCTTGATGAAGTCAACAACGGGCTGTATTACTTCGACGCCACGCTCTTTGACGCGATGCCGGAGATGCTCGATGCACTTGAGCGCGAACTGAAGAAAAACTTTCCCGGCGTCGAACTGCGCGACGGCGTGGTCCCGGTGCGTTTCGGTTCGTGGATCGGCGGTGATCGTGACGGCAATCCGTTCGTCACGCCGGAAGTGACCTGGGAGACAGTGCGACTGAGTCAGCGCCTGGTGCTGCGCAAATATCTGGGCGCGGTCGCCGACCTGAGCCGTCGCCTGAGCGAATCATCGCGCTATGCGCCCGCGTCTGCTGAACTGCTGGCTTCAATCGCGCGCGATGCGGCGGCGCTGCCTGAACTGGCTGAACGGGTCAATCGTCGCAACCCCGAAGAACCTTACCGGCAGAAACTCTCTTACGTTTACGTGCGGCTCGAAAACACGGTGCGGCGCAATCAGCACCTCGCCGCCGCGCTGCGCATTGAAGCGCCCGACGCGCTGATTTCAACGCGCCCCGGCCTGCCGATCATTGCGTCACTGACCGACACGGGCGAAGACATCACGAACGTGTATCGCAGCGGCAGCGAACTTTACGAAGACCTGCGACTGATGCGTGACAGTCTGCGCGCCGATGCGGCTTCGTCGGCGGCGCACATCGTGAACCGGCTGATGCGTCAGGTCGCGGCCTTTGATCTGCACCTGGCGAAACTTGATCTGCGGCAGCACAGCGAACGGCACACGGCGGCGCTGGCTGAAATCACGCGCGGCTTCGGGCTGGCACGCGATTACGCGCAGATGAACGAAGCGGAGCGCGCCGAGTGGCTGACGCAGGAACTGGTGTCAGCGCGCCCGCTGGTGACAATTGATTCGCATTACAGCGCCGAGACGACTGAAACGCTCAACGTCTTTCGCGTCGCGCGGCGCATTCACGATGAAATCAGCCCGCTCGCCATCGGCGCTTACATCATCAGCATGACGCACGACGCCAGCGACCTGCTGGCCGTGCTGCTGCTGGCCAAAACAGCGGGGTTGTTGCAGATTGCAGATTTGAGATTGCAGATTGCAGATTGCAGATTGCAGATTGAGCAGCAGGCAGAGCCGCAGTGCAATCCGCAATCCGCAATCTGCAATCTGCAATCTCAAATCTGCAATCTCAAATCTGCAATCTCAAATCTGCAATCTGCAATTCACCACCTGCGCGTCTCGCCGCTTTTTGAAACGATTGACGACCTGCGGCGCGCGCCTGAAGTGATGCATCGCCTGTTTGAAAATCCGGTCTACCGCGCGCATCTGAAAGCGCAGCAGAACGTGCAGGACGTGATGATCGGTTATTCGGACAGCAGCAAGGACGGCGGCATCCTGACTTCAAGCTGGGAGCTTTACAAAGCGCAGGAAAGTTTGTGGGCCATGGCGCGGACGCACGGCGTCGAACTGAAATTATTTCACGGGCGCGGCGGCACGGTCGGGCGCGGCGGCGGCCCAAGCCACGCGGCGATTCTGGCGCAACCGACCGACACTGTGGCCGGGCGCATCAGAATTACGGAACAGGGCGAAGTGATTTCGTCAAAATACAGCCTGCCTGAAATTGCGCTGCGCAGTCTGGAACTGACGACTGCCGCCGTGATCGAAGCGAGCGTCACGCACAAAGTCAGAAATCACGAACGCATCGCGCGCTGGCAGGAACTGATGGAGCAGATTTCCGCCGATGCCTTTGCCGCTTATCGGCGCTTCGTGCGCGACACGCCGGGCTTTTATGATTACTTCACCGAAGCGACGCCGGTTGAGGAGTTGCAGTATCTGCAAATCGGTTCGCGCCCGGCCCGGCGCCAGAGCAGATCAAAAAGCCTCGATGACCTGCGCGCCATTCCCTGGGTGTTCGGCTGGACGCAGAGCCGCCACCTGCTGCCTGGCTGGCTCGCGGTTGGCACGGCGCTTGAGAATTTCATCAACCGCAGCGATCAATCCCGGCCCATCGCCAATCTGGAACTGCTGCGCGAGATGCACCGCGACTGGCCGTTCTTTCGCAGCACGCTGTCAAATATTGAAATGGCGCTGGCCAAAGCCGACTTTCAGATTGCGCGCCAGTACGCCTGCCGCATCGCCGATCAGCAACTGGCGCGGCGCATCTTCGCGGCGCTTGAAAAAGAATACGACCGCGCCTGCCGCGTCGTCCTGCAGATCACCGGACAGAAACACCTGCTCGATCATTCGCCGGTACTGCAACGTTCGATCAGGGTCCGCAATCCTTACGTTGATCCGATGAGTTACCTGCAGGTCGAACTGCTCGCCAGGCTGCGTCAGACCGAACGCAAAGGCGCCGGGCGCGGCGAGCAGGACAAGCTGCTGTACGCCATTCTGCTGACGATCAACGGCATCGCGGCGGGCATGAGGAATACCGGATGAATCGAGATAAAACGCCGCAGTGGAAACGGGTGGCGCTGCTGTGCGTCCTCGTTGCTTTCGGAGTCACAGCCATGAGTCAGAGCCGCAGTCAGTCACCGCGCCCGCGCGCCCGCGACCTCGGTCTGGAACCGGGCGTGCTGCCGACGGGAAAACTCAACGCGATTACCGATGTCGCCGGAGTCCGCGTTGGCCACGCGACGCTGATCAAAGGCGACAACGTGCGCACGGGTGTCACGGCGATCCTGCCGCACGCGGGCAATCTGTTTCAGGAAAAAGTCGCGGCGGCAATCTGTGTCGGCAACGGCTTTGGCAAGCTGATGGGTTCGACGCAGGTCAATGAACTCGGTGAAATCGAAACGCCGATTCTGCTGACCGGAACGCTCAACGTGCCGCGCGTGGCCGATGCCCTGCTTGACTGGATGCTCGCGCTGCCGGGCAATGAACGAGTGCTTTCGATCAATCCGGTGGTGGCTGAAACCAATGACGGCTTTCTCAACGACATTCGCGGTCGTCACGTCGGACGCGATGAAGTCTTTGCCGCGCTGCAATCGGCGAAGGACGGGCCGGTTGAAGAAGGTTCGGTCGGCGCAGGCACGGGGACGATGGCTTTTGGCTTCAAGGGCGACATCGGCACTGCGTCGCGCGTCGTGCCGATGAGCGCGGGCGGTTACACGGTGGGCGTGCTGGTGCAATCAAATTTCGGCGGCGTGCTGACGATCAACGGCGCGCCGGTGGGCCGCGAACTTGGCCGGTATTACCTGAAGGAACAGATCGAACAGAAACGCACCGGGCAGCAACCATCAGCCGATCACAGCGACCGCGCCGATGGTTCAATCATTATGGTGGTGGCGACCGATGCGCCGCTCGATCACCGCAATCTGAAGCGGCTGGCTGCACGGGCGATGCTCGGACTGGCGCGCACGGGTTCGCCCGCGACCAATGGCAGCGGCGATTACGTGATTGCCTTCAGCACGGCGAACCGCATTCGGGCTGATGAGCGTGTGCGTTCAGTGCAGGTGCTCGGCAACGAGGCCGTCTCGCCGCTCTTTCTGGCCGCCGTCGAAGCGACCGAGGAAGCGATTTACAATTCGCTGCTGCGGGCAGTGACGGTGACAGGCCGCGACGGACACCGCGCGGACGCATTGCCGCTCGCTCAGACGATTGAAATTTTGAAGAAATACGGCGCGCTGAAGTCGCGCAGGTGAAGGCAGGAATCAGTCAGCATTCGAGTTGCGGATCGCCGCCGCAGGTAACGACCGCGAGACGCTGCGCAAAGCGATCCGCAACCCAGCCCGGAATCTCAGGCAAAGCTTTTGACCGCCGCGTCTTCGTTGTCGTGAACATCGAAAACAGTATAAAGCTTCGTGATCGTCAGCAGATCCTGAATGCGCTGCGTGGCATTGAGCAGCTTCAGTTCGCCACCGGCGCGCTTGACTGTCGTGTAGCTGCGCACGATTTCACCGAGACCGCCGCTGTCCATATAGGGAACGCCGGCCAGATTGAGCAGCAGCTTGCTTTCTTTTCTTTCCAGCAGCTCGTCAATCTTCTTTTTCAACTGCACATCACCTTCACCCAGCAGGATTTTGCCCTCGACATCGAGAATCGTGACATCACCGCTCTTGCGTTCTGTAATGGTCATACGTTTCGTTTCAATCCACGCCCGGTCAGATGAACTGAGCGATTTGGTTAGGGGTTAGTAGTTACTGGTTGACGGAAGGACGGCGAAAAACTACCACAGAGCCGAAGCAATGGCAAGACACGCGCGCGACGTGACGCGGCCCGGCAAAACCTGCTCACGCCTCAGCTCCCGGTCGGCGAAAAGACCGGAATCGTCAGCCGGGCGCGGCT
>CAYWDW010000005.1:0-10262 GCA_964457105.1 uncultured Heliobacteriaceae bacterium | reverse complement strand
GATGATGCAGGTTGCGCCCCTGGGCATAAGCGTGCTGATCGGTTCTGAGCTGCGGGTTGGTGTTGATGACGGCTCCGATCATCGCGGCCTCGGCCACAGGCCAGAGCTTCATCCAGCCGTTGCGCCCTGACGGAATCACACGGTTCAGGCGCGGCGTCGTGCGCGGAAACTGACTCGACAGCACCTGCCGGAACTGACAGCCGCCGCTGAAGGAAAAACTCAGCGGGTTTTCCATCTCATCAAACAGCAGCCCGAAAATTGTGCCGAGCGAATCGGCCTGCGACACCAGCGACCCGCCGATACGATCAAGAATAAGCAGCGTCGAGTTGCCGTCTTCGGGGCTGGCCAGGCTGCTTACGGCGAGCGCGCGCGGCAACTGGTTGTAACTGATGCCGTCGAAATTCAGCGTCGCCGTCGCCGGGATTACAAACGGAAAGCAGGCCAGCGGCGCATCGGTCAGCGCCGCCACTGCTTCAGCGCCCAGATTGGCGGCGTGTCCCGAATCAAACCGCACGTATGCGTCACCGATCAGATAATTGAATTCAAGCGGGCAGCCCGACCGCCGGTCCACCGCGACGGCAATCAGAAACCCGGTCACGCCCGGATCAATATCCGAGGCCGTAAAGCTCATCGTCTGATTCGGCGTCAGACACACAAAGGTATCGGCCACTGAACAGTTGCTGCCATCCACAAAAAACAGGTGCAGCGTCGCCGCTTCGTCATCGCTCGTGTTGGTCAGATTGATGCGCGTGTTTTCAAGCGCCGGATTGACCGCGCTGGAACTCAGCACGGGAAAGATCAGCACCGACCCGGCCTTCTGCGCGCTCAGCGGCCATTCGGGCAGCGGCGGTTCGCCAGGAAATTCATCTGAAATGCAGGTCGCGTGCAGGCACGTCTCAACATTCACTGACGATTCATTCACCCCGTCGCCGTCAGCATCGAAGTAAGACTGCAGATTGAAACAGAACTCGCCCGGCTCAACTTCAGGCGACACCTCGACCGACAGATTGATCGTCACGGTCTGCCCGACCTCCAGCGCGCCGTTCCACGAAGCCGCCTGCCGCGAGGCGCGACAATTTCCCGAATCGGCATCGCAACCGCCGAGGCTCAGTTCGGCAGGCAGTTCCACGCGCAGTTCCGGGCCGTCGTTATCAGGCTTTGGCGTCAGCCCCGTGTTGGTCATTCGCACTTCGACCTGAAACGTGGCGCCCGGCCCTGAGCAGTCTTCATCCGGGAAGACGCTGACCCTGATCGTATTGGCCTCTGATTTCGTCGCCGCCTGCACGGTCGTCAGCACCGTCGCAGAATCATTCGCATCATCAGGATCAGTTGAATCAGTCACCGCCGCTGCTGAATTGATCAGCGTCTGCCCTGTGGCCGGAGCCTGCACCGTGACATTGAAGGTCAGGCTCTGCCCGGCAGCGAGCAGCGGAATGACCGGCCAGGTCACGGTGTCGTCAGACAGCGCACCGCCTTCACCGATGTCAGGTTCAGGCAGGCGCGGAATCAGCGTGTCAGTTACCACCACATTCAAGGCCTCAGCCGGGCCGTAGTTGGTCACAGTGATGCCGTAAGTGAATCGTTCGCCAGCCTGCACTTCGGCGGGCGCGGTGATGACGGTTTCAAGATCGGCCTCCTGGCAGGAATGAAATGAGGCCGAATTACGCGGGAAAGGCGAAGTCAGGACAAAATCATCGGCGTTGTCGTCCGTGTCCTCGCAGCCTTCGCTGATGCGGCTGATGGCCTGGGCCTCTTTACTCGCCGTCACGATGACCGGCCCGCTGCCTTCAAAGCAATTGACCGTTTCGCCATAACCAACCAGGTCCACAATGTCGCCGCCGACCGGACAGGCCGTGCCACTGGCAATCAGCGCGCGGCTGCTGACGAGCGCGACGCGACCGGCACTGGTATCGAAGTGAAAGTTGCCCCGCGCTTCGGGCGTTGGCAATTCGATGACACCGCCGAACACCGCGCCCTCCTGCACCAGGTAATAATGTCCCGGCGCAATCGTCCCGGCCAGCTCCGTCTTCAGCCAGGTGTCGCCATTTGCCGCAGCGTATTGCACCGACCAGCCGTTGAGGCTGACGGCGCTCGTGCCAGGATTGAAAAGTTCAATAAACGTATTTTTGTATTTGCCGTTCCGAAAGCTGCCGCCACCCGTGTAAACCTGGCTGATGACCACGCTGCCCGAGGCGCTGCGCACTGGTTTGGGCACCGACAGCAGCCACACCAGCCACACCGCCGCAAGCAACATCAGCAGCGCCGCGCCCGTGCGCACACGGCGCAGCCCAGGCACAGCAGTCCCGTCAGGCAGGGTGGCAGATGGCAGTCTGTTTTTCATCAGTACCGGTCAGGCGAAACGGCAATCAGTTATGCGTCAGCGCCGCCTGTCAGCAGCGCATACTTCTCCCCTGCCTGATAGCTTCAATCAGCAGCCGGTTTCAGGAATCCTGTGCCTGTCTGACAGATAAGGTTCTGCCATATTCAGAACAGGTCTGCTCAGGTAATTTCATTCCAGTGTGACTGGCCAGGCAGGGAGCGGGCGGGAGTGAGGATGCAATTCACAGTTCAGACGCTGCGGCGCCGGCGCAGTCGCCCGAACTGACAGCCACTCGTGCCAGCGGCAATGTAATCAACATTCCGCCGCGCGTAAAGCGATCAGCCACTCAACGCATAATTTGCACAGAACCCGCAGGCATAAGAACAAAGAGCAACAAACAAGGAGCGCAGGCGTCCCGCCTGCCCGGTTTCAATTATTGCGCCTCTCGCGGAAGTCAGGCAGGCGGGACGCCTGCGCTCCTTGTTCTTTGCTCTTTGTTCTTTGCTCTTTGTTCTTTGCTCTTTGTTCTTTGCTCTTTGTTCTTTGCTCTTTGTTCTTATGCCTGCGTTCCTTGTTAAGTTCCCGGTAGTTGGGGTAAAGAATGGCCGATGATTCTGCGTCAGAAAATCCTCGATCAGTTGCAGGCCAAACGCGGACGCTTTGCGGCTTTTGATGACGACTTTCACCGCGAGGCTGAAAGTTATCGCCAGGCGCTGCGCCAGGCTGGCGAAATGTCTGGCGCAGAGCTGTGCGCCAGGCTCGCTGCTTACGCCACGCCGGGCGCGCTGCCGACGGCTGAATTCGATCAGGCTCGCACGCTGCGGGTGGCGTTCCCGCCACAGTTCACCAATCATCAGCAGGCCCGCGCCTGGGCGCACGCGGCGCTGCTCGATCACACCACCTGCGCCGTTGACGGCAGTCAGATTCAGCCGGCCAGCGATTTCAGCATTCCCGTGGCCGCCGTACAGGTCGCTTGGTTCATCAATCATCACCGTCCGCAGGGCAGTTACCACAAGGATCTTGATTTTGAAGTCCTCGCGCCTGATGAGCTGCTGATTGAATTCAACGGCGAACAGATCATTTCCGAGCAGACCGTCCATCTGCGCCGCTTTGAACTCGAAGTGCTGACGCTGTGCCGGATGCTGCGACAGATTGCCGCCGACCGCGACCGCACGCCACAAACGCCGCTCGCGCTCTTTGACAGTTCGCTGGTTGTTTCATTCGCTGACCGGTTGCAGGCGCCGTTGCGGGCCGAATACATCCACCTGATGCTCGTGCTGCTGCGCTGCGCTGAAGAATCGGGCGTGCCGCTCGTTGGTTATGTTGACACGAGCCAGGCGCGCGACCTGACCAACCTGCTGGCGCATGCGTTCGGCTTGCGCGAAGCGACGCGGATTCACGATGCCGAACTCGTCCGTGAACTGCTGCACTGGGGCGACCGCACGCCGCTGTTTGTCTGCGCGCGCGGCAGCGCCGATAAAAAGCAGCAGGGCGTGCTCGAAAGCTTTGAAGAATACCGGCGCGGCCTCGGCTTTGTGTATCTGCAAACCACCGCCGACGCGCCGCCCGCCCGGCTTGACGTGCCGCTCTGGGTTTATGAACGCGGCCTGCTTGATGAAGTGATTGATCTGGTGCGCGCCGAAGTGATCGTTGGCAACGGCTACCCGTATGCGCTTGAAACCGCCGATGCCGCCACCGTCATCACGATGAAAGACCGCGAAGCCTTTTACGCCATCTTTCAGAAATTTGCCGAAGCGCAGGGCGTCGCGCTGCGCGTCTCGCAAAAGGCCGCCAGCAAGTCCCGCCGCCGATGAACGACCGCACGCTTTTCATCATCAATCCGCTGGCTGCGCGCGGCACCGCGGCGCGCCTGTGGCAGCAGGTGCGTCCTGCGCTGCAACGCTCCGGCCTGCGCTTTGACGAACACCTGACCACAGGCGCAGGCGAAGCGACTGCGCTTGCCCGCCGCGCGCTGCACAACGGCCTCAGCCGCATCGTCGCGGTCGGCGGCGACGGCACGCTGAATGAAATTCTCAATGCTTATCTGGATGACGATAGCCGCCCGATCAATCCGGCGGCAGCCATCGGGTTGCTGCCGAGCGGCACCGGTTCCGATTTTCGCCGTACTGTCGGGCTGATGAAAACTGACGCCGTGTTGCGCGCCGTGACCGGACAGCACACGCGCCTGCTTGATGCGATGCGGGTAACTTTTCAGACTGAGCGCGGCGACAGGTTGTCGCGGCACAGTCTCAACGTCATCACCTTCGGCCTCGGCGGTGAAGCAGCGGCGCTGGTCAATGCCTGGCGGCACAGGTTGCCGCGACTCGTTGGCGGGCGCGTTCGTTTTACGGCAGCGGTGCTGGGGGCGCTGAGCAGGTATCGCAACGTGGCGACCCGCGTGCGGCTTGATGGTGAGCGCGAATACCGGCTCAGCACTGACCTCATCATCGTGGCCAATGGCCGCTTTGCCGGTGGCGGCATGCTGTTTGCGCCACACGCTGCGCCCGATGACGGCTGGCTGGATGTGATTCTGACCGACCAGGCCACGCGGCTGGATGTGATTAAGGAACTGCCCCACATTCAGCGCGGCAGTTATCTGAACAACCCGCACGTCACGGCCACCCGCGCCCGCGCCATTTCAATCAGCAGCGACGAACCGCTGAGCATGGAATTCGACGGTGAATCAGCGGGACTGACGCCGGTTGACATCGCCGTGCAGCCCGGCTGCGTCAGGTTTCTCTGCGACAAAACACTGTGACCGCAGGCGCGCGTCAGCGAGCGCCCCGCGATCCAAAGTTCGGGCGCGCGCTGACACAGGCGGACTGTCACAGTGTTTTCACCTCGGCACTTCGACGGCGGCGATGATTTCATCGAGCACGAGTTCCGGCGTGATGCCTTCGATTTCGGCTTCGGAGCGCGGCAGGATGCGATGGCGCAGGGCGGGGTGAATCACATCGCGCACGTCGTCAGGCGTGACGAAATCGCGGCCCCGCATCGCGGCGAGCGCCTTGCTCGCCATCAGCAGCGCGACCGAAGCGCGGGGACTGGCGCCCCAGAGCAGGCTCGGATGTTCGCGGGTGCGGCGCACGATTTCGACCAGATAATTCTGCACGCCCGGTTCGACATTGACGCGGCGCACCATCGCCCGGCAGTGCGGAATCATGGCCGGATCGTTGACCGATGCGAGATCAACCGCATCCAGTTTGCGCGAACTGAAACCGGCCTGCCAGCGCGCCACGACATCGCGCTCCTGTTCGACGGTTGGATAAGAGATCAGAATCTTGAGCAGAAAGCGGTCAAGCTGAGCTTCAGGCAGCGGGTAGGTGCCTTCGTATTCAATCGGGTTTTCAGTTGCCAGCACCAGAAAGAGCGGCGAGAGCGGATGCGTTTCGCCGTCAATCGTGACCTGACGTTCTTCCATCGCTTCAAGCAGCGCGGCCTGTGTTTTCGGGGGGGTGCGGTTGATTTCGTCCGCGAGCAGGATGTCGGTAAAGAGCGGACCGTGGCGCAGCGTGAACTGTGACGTATGCAGGTTGAAAACATTGGTGCCCGTAATGTCCGAAGGCATCAGGTCCGGCGTAAACTGAATGCGGTTGAAGCCGGCGTCAACAATGCGCGCCAGCGTTTTGACCGTCAGCGTCTTGGCCGTGCCGGGGACGCCTTCAATCAGCGCGTGACCTTCGGCAAACAGACAGATCAGAATCTGATCAATGACATCGTCCTGGCCGACGATGACTTTGTGAACTTCCTGCCGGATGTGGGCGACAATCTGGCTGACGTAATCAGTAGTGCCGGATTCTGCTGAAATCATTCGTTTGATGCTGGTTGTTATTGCTGATCTCGTGGCTTGTCAGTGCTGTCAGTGCGCCGCCACTATAACGAAACAGGGTGGAAAAGAATAGTGGTTAGTGATTAGTGGTTAGTGGTTAGTGAAGAGTGAAAGATGAGAACGGATGGAGAGCGATTCTCTTCACTAACCACTAACCACTAATCACTGCCCACTACCCGCCAGGTTGCGCTGGCCGGGTAAACCCTGTAAGCTGCGCTTCCGACCCCTGAGTGCCCCGATGATTACCAATCACATGCCTAATCTGATCATCGGCTCACGTGGCAGCAAACTGGCGCTGTGGCAGACCAGCCACATCAAAGCGGCGCTTGAACAACTCCACCCTGAGCTGGCCATCGAAATCGAAATCATCAAAACCACCGGCGACAAGCTGACCGAAGCTTCACTGGCTCAGATTGGCGGCAAGGGCGTCTTCACCAAAGAAATCGAAGAAGCGCTGCTGTCACGTCGCATTGATCTGGCCGTTCACAGCCTGAAGGATTTGCCGACGACGCTGCCTGACGGGCTGCACATCGCGGCCATTACCGAACGCGAGGATGTGCGCGACGCTCTGATCGTGCATCCGAACCTGACGCGCACGATCAAAACGCTGACGCAACTGCCGCCAGGCGCGCGGGTCGGTACGAGCAGCCTGCGCCGCGCGGCTCAGTTGCGACGGCACCGGCCTGACCTGACGATTCTTGAACTGCGCGGCAACGTCGAAACGCGATTGCGCAAGCTGGATGAAGGCGAATACGAGGCCATCATCCTGGCGGCGGCGGGGCTGGTCAGACTGGGTTACAGCAGCCGGATTACCGAACGCATTCCGGTCAACCTGCTGCTGCCGGCGGTCAGCCAGGGCGCGCTCGGCATCGAGTCGCGCATCAACGATGACCGCACCAATTTTCTGACTGAAGCGCTCAATCACTGGCCGACACGCCAGGCCACGCAGGCTGAACGCGCGCTGTTGCGGGCCTTTGGCGGCGGCTGCGCGGTGCCGGTCGCAGCCTATGCTTATATGGGCGGCATTGACCATGCATCAGGTGACCGCTCAATGGTGCTGGAAGCCCTGGTGATTGATCTGGACGGGCGCGAAAACGTTTATGACATGGTGACCGGCTCGCCATACCGCAGCGAGGAACTGGGCGAAACACTGGCCGAAAAGCTGCTGGCTGCCGGAGCGCGCCGCATTCTGGACAAAATCAAAACGGCAAATCAGGTGACCGTTGAAAGCGGCCTGGCGCCAGGCGATCACCGGGCGGCTTCAGATGCGCCGACCCCGGCGGGCAGCGGGACCGCTGCGGTCAAAGCCCTCAGAACTGAGCCGGTCACGGGCAATGCCGCGCCCCGGTTTGCCGGGACTGAGCCGCAGGCGGACCGGCGCGGACCAGCAGCGGCGGATGAAGCGACAGCGCCCGTGCTGCCGCTCGCGGGTTGCCGCATCATCGTCACGCGCGCGGCCAGGCAGGCCGGTGAACTGACGCGCTTACTGAGTCAGAACGGGGCCGGGGTCATCGCCTGTCCGACGATTGAAATTCGTGATCCTTCGGGCTGGGAAGCGCTCGACCGCGCCATTCAGCGACTGTCGCAATATCAGTGGCTCGCGTTTACGAGCACCAATGCCGTTGATTATTTTCTGCGGCGACTGGATGAAACCGGGCAGGAGCGCGCGGCGCTGCACACACTGAAGATCTGTGCCGTCGGTCGCCGGACGGCTGAACGGCTGATTGATGAAGGTCTGATTGTTGATCTGATGCCCGTGCGCTTCACGGCTGACAGCCTGGTTGACGCCTTTGTGCGGCGGTATGGCACGGATGCGAATCTGAAGGGAACACGGCTGCTGCTGCCGGCCTCGCGCACGACCCGCGATGTCATTCGCCCGGCGCTCAGGCCTCTGGGCGTCAGCGTGGATGTCGTCGAAGCCTATCAGACCGTCCTGCCCGAAAATAATCAGGAAATCCGCGAACTGCTCCGGCGGACTCCGGCTGATTACATCATCTTCACCAGCCCGTCCACGGTGGCCAATCTGGCGACGCTGCTTGAGTCCGACAACCTGACCCGCTGGCTGCGCCACACGCGCATTGCCTGCATCGGCCCGGTGACGACTGAATCGGCCCGGATGTTCGGCCTGACGGTGCACCTGCAACCGGAAGAACACACCTCAAAAGGACTCGTCAAAGCCATCCTCGATGACCGCCGCAAAATAACCAGTGACCTCAGCGACCCGGCCTGATCGTTCAACTCAGGGTCGCGCCGCAGGCCGCAGCGCCACGAACATTTGCAACAGAAAGATCATCGCGCAGTTGAAGATTACCAGCCCCAGCCCGAATTCGATGGAATGAGTCTGCGCGAGTCTCCCGGCCAGCCACGGCGAAGTCATCCCGCCGCACAGCGCCACCACGAAGATGACGCTGAAAGCCGTGCCCGAAAATTGCGCGAAGCTTTCGCCCGCCTGCGCCAGCGTCGTCGGGAAGATGGCGGCGAAGCCGAGACCGATCAGGACCGCCGACGCAATCGCGATGGATTGCGACGGAGCAATCAGCAACCCCGCGACCGCAGCCAGCGCGAGCAGCGCGCTTGCCATCACCAGTTTCGCCGAACTGATCCGGCTGGCCAGCGCGCTGCAAACAAATCGCCCGACCATCATCGCCGCCCAGAAACCTGCCAGCGCGAAAGCCGCTCGATCATCACCGATGCGAAAACGTTCCGGGAGAAATGTCGAAAGCCAGCCGCTGACCGTGAACTCATTGCCGCTTTGAAAAAAGAGGATGAATGCGAACAGATAAAGCAGCGGGTTGCGCAACACCGCCATCAATTCGCCGCGCGGCAATCCGCCGCTGTGTTTCGGCGCTGGAAACTCGACCGTCAGATAGAGCGCGAGCGGCGCCAGCGTGAAGAGCGCGAAAAGATAAACGATCATCTCCTGCCCCACGCGCCCGCGCAGCGCGCCGACCAGAAACGGCGTGACCAGCGCGCCCACGCCGAAAAAAACGCCCAGCCGATTCAACGCCGCGCCGCGCCGCGCCGGGCTGATGTCGTTGACCAGCGCGTTGACCGCCCCGTTGAGCGCGCCGCCACCCAAACCAAGCGCCAACAGCGACAGCGCAATCGCCGAGTAATTGCCAGCCAGCGCCAGACTCGTGTAGGCCACGCCAACCATCAAAGTCGAAACCAGCAGCAGCGCCCGAAATCCGAAGCGGTCGCAAACCGGCCCGAAGATCAGCGAGCCGACGAGCATCGCAAAGTTCATCGCCAGAAACAGCGCGCCCGCGCTCGCTTTGTCAAACCCGATCTTTTCAATCAACCCCGGCAACAAAGCTCCGAGCGAAGCCATCACCACGCCGAAGACAAAAGCTCCGGCGAAGATGGCCTGAACGAGTCCGCGATAATGCGGGAAGTCGGCGGCTTTGCTCTCCGCCGCGCGATCAATCGCTTGCGCTGCTTGTTCGGTCTTCATTTTTTCCCCACCGACGTTCGCGCGTAGTAAAAATCAGTGAACGCCTGATAGACGTTTTCGAGATGGCCCGGCTTGACGCCTTCGACGTTCGGCGAGACGAATGTCGGCGGCACTCCGCCGCGTTCGGCCAGTCGCGCGGCGGTTTCAGCCACCAGCGACATCGCCACCGCAATCGCCGCGAGCGTCGAACCGGCGGCGACTTTTTCAATCTGCCCAACGTCAACCAGCGCGTCTTCCGGCGGCGTGCAATTATCAATCGCGAAATGGGCCACGTCCGACAGCTTCTGCCCCGATGAATGCGAGGCCTTGCGGCTGCGTGCGTTTTCGTGCGACGAGACCGTGATCACCGTCAAACCCAGGCGCCGCGCTTCCTGCGCCACTTCAATCGGCGCGGCGTTCAATCCGCCGTGCGAGAAGACGATCATCGAATCGCGGCTTTCGAGCGGAAAGCTTTGCAAAAAAATCTTCGCGTAACCTTCCTGCCGCTCCAGCCACAGCAACTCGCGCGCGCCGCCCGGCCCGATCACGTTCGTCCACATCAATCGCGGATCGTAAAGCGGAAAGAAACCGACGAAGCCGCCGTAGCGCGGAAAGACATCCATCACCGGAATGACGCTGTGGCCGCTGCCGAAAAGATAGACGCGCCCGCCACTGTGAAT
>CAYWDW010000004.1:1431-23185 GCA_964457105.1 uncultured Heliobacteriaceae bacterium | reverse complement strand
TTTTCTGCGCGCCCTGGGGGTGAAGATTGATCCTGACACGCTGAAGCCCGCGTTTGACCCTGAGACGCTGGAATCGAATGTGCCCGGCGTTTACCTCGCCGGGGTCGTGATTGCCGGAAAGGAGAGCGGAAAGATCTTCATTGAGAACGGACGCTTTCACGGCGGTCAGATCATCCGCGCCCTGAAACCGGCGCTTGAGGCGCAAAAGAAGCTGTCCACGAACAGAAAATAATCAACCCCCGGCTGATGACTGCCCGCCCCGGAGCTTTGAAGTTGCAATGAGCAATAATGACCGTCTGATTCGCGCCTGCCGCCGACAGGAAGTTGACCGCGCTCCCGTGTGGATGATGCGCCAGGCCGGGCGTTATCTGCCCGAATATCGCGCCGTGCGCGGCCAGACCACGTTTATGAATCTCTGCAAAACGCCCGAACTGGCTGCCGAAGTTTCGATGCAGCCGTATGACATTCTCGGCGTTGACGCGGTGATTATGTTTTCTGACATCCTCGTCCCGGTCGAAGCGATGGGGATGAACCTGGACATCATCGAAAGCAAAGGGCCGGTACTCGAAGACCCGATTCGCACTATCGCCCAGGTGGACAAACTGAGCGTCCCTGACCCGGTGGAAAAGACCGGCTTTGTGATGGAACTGATTCGGCTGCTGCGGCGGCGACTCAATAACGAAGCGCCGCTGATCGGCTTTGCGGGCGCGCCCTGGACGCTGGCTTCATACATGGTCGAAGGCGGCACGTCGAAAAATTACACCGAGATCAAGCGGCTGATGTTTGCTGATCCGGCGCTGCTGCATCGCCTGCTCGCAAAGATTGCGGACACGATTGTGGATTATCTCAACGCGCAGATTGAAGCGGGCGTGCAGGTCGTGCAGCTATTCGACACCTGGGCGGGCGATCTGTCGGCGAGCGATTACGAAGAGTTTGCGCTGCCTTATCATCAGCGCGTTTTTGAGCGGCTGCATCGCGGCCCCGCCGGTCTCGGCGTCCCGGCAATTCTGTACGTCAACGGGTGCAGCCACGTGCTGGAACGGATGGCTGAATCCGGCGCGAACGTCCTGAGCCTCGACTGGCGCATTGACATTGCCGACGCGCGCCGCCGCCTTGACGCCGCCGGATTTGAAGACCTCGCATTGCAGGGCAACCTCGACCCGTGCGCGCTGCTCGGCACGCCGGAAACGATTGCCGACGGCGTGCGCACGATTCTCGAAAAGGCCGGGCCGGTCGGTCACATCATGAACCTCGGTCACGGCATTATGCCGATGGTGCCGGTCGAAAACGCGCGAGCCTTCATCGAAGCGGCCAAAGCCGGGATCAAAGAAGCAGCCTGACAGTCTGAGAGAAAAGCTATAATAAAGGTGATTCTGAAAGCGGAGGATGACTGATGGAAGGAATCACACTTGAAAATGTAGTCGAGCAGGTCCGGCAACTCAGCGTTGAAGATCAGAAGAAACTGCGACTGATGCTCAACGAGACGCCCGTATATGTTGATTGTGAATCATCGCTCCCGATCAAACCACGTATCATCAGCACGAACGGGCCGATGAAGGACAGGTCGAGAGAGAGCGAATGGTTACACGAGCATAGCGAGGAATATGCAGAGCAATGGGTCGCGCTTGATGGGGACAGGCTGCTTGCCAGTGGCCCGGAACTTAAACCGGTTGCCGGAGCCGCAGAGCAGGCGGGAGTAAAAAATGCGCTGTATGTTTTTGTTGAGAGCCGAAAAGCTCCTCCACTGATTATCTGGTAGCTATAGTCGCTCATGTCTTTTCAGTTCACTTTCAGGAAGCGTCAGACATACAACCCGCTCGAAGGTGGAATTACGATTGATGCCTTGCTGAAATGTGGCGGCAGGCAGTACGAGTGCCGGGCGAAGGTGGATACTGGCGCCGAGGTCTGCCTGTTTGCCCGAGAAGTCGGGGAACTCCTCGGCCTGGACATTGAACAGGGGCTGCATAAGGAATTGAGAACCCTGGCCGGAAGTTTGACTGCTTACGGTCATGAGGTGACTTTGGAAACTCTGGGCATAACTTTCCAGTCAGTTGTTTATTTTCCCGAAAACAGACATTTGCGCCGCAACCTGCTGGGCCGGGAAGGCTGGCTGCGACTGGTGCGGCTGGCGATTGTGGATTATGACGAAGAGATTTATCTGAGTCCTTACGAAGAGCAAATCTGATTTATGACCTTCACCAAAATCACCGAATACGAAGGCATCACCGAATACAAACTTGACGCCAACGATCTGAAAGTGCTGCTGGTGCCGCGACGGGCTGCGCCGGTAGTGGCTTTTATGACGGTCTATCGCGTCGGGTCGCGCAATGAAGCGGTCGGTTACACCGGCTCGACGCATCTGCTGGAGCATATGCTGTTCAAGGGCACGCCGACTTACAATCGCCAGGCCGGGACGCAGATTGCCGCCGTGCTGCAAAAGCAGGGCGCGGTTTTCAATGCCGATACGTGGAATGATCGGACGCGGTATTACGAAATGCTGCCGTCGGATCAGCTTGAACTGGCCGTGCATCTTGAAGCCGACCGGATGCGCAATTCATTCATTGCCGATGACGACCGGCAGTCGGAAATGACTGTCGTGCGCAATGAACTGGATCGCGGCGAGAACGACCCGGCGCGCGTGCTGGATGAGCGCGTGTGGGCGATGGCGTTTCGTGAGCATCCTTATCATCATCCGACCATCGGCTGGCGGTCGGATGTCGAAGGCGTGCCGACGGCGCGGCTCAAGCAGTTTTATGACGTGTACTATCACCCGAACAATGCGACGGCGATTGTCGTGGGCGATTTTGAAGATGAGGTGGCGCTTGAGCTGATGGCAAAACATTTCGGGCCGATTCCGCCTTCGCCGCAGCCGATTCCGCCGATGTATACGACCGAGCCGAAGCAGGAAGGCGAAGTGCGGTTCATCCTGCGCCGGGGCGGTCAGCTTGGCATTGTCGAAATGGGCTGGCACACGCCCGAAGCCGATCACCCTGACAGCCCGGTGCTGGATGTGATGGATCATATTCTGTCGGCGGGCGTGACTTCGCGGCTCTATCAGGCGCTGGTTGAAAAACAGATTGCCATCAGCGCCAGCACGCACGCTTATCAGTTTCTTGATCCCGGCCTGTTTACGCTTAACATCACGCTGCGGCCCGGCGTCAAACACGAAGACGCTGAAGACGTGGCGCTGAAGGAACTCAGAAAGCTGAAGACCGGGACGGTGCTGGAAAAGGAATTGCACAAGGCCAGAAACATCATTCTGTCGCAGATGATTTACCTGCGCGACAGCCCGTTCGGCGTGGTCAGCGCGCTTGCCGAAGCTGAAGCCGTGTCGGACTGGAAGTTTTATGCGGACCTGCCAAAGAAGATCGAAGCCGTCACCCTGGCAGACATTCAGCGCGTGGCCAGAACTTACTTCACAGCTGATAACCGCACGGTCGGCTGGTTTATCCCAAAGGAAAGCTGAATGACAACTTCATTTGCCTCCAGAGTTGCGCGCACTGTCCTGCCTAACGGCCTGACGCTGCTGGTGCTGGAAAACGATGCCAACCCGACCGTGTCGGTGACGGGCTACGTGAAAGCCGGTGAGTATTTCAATGCCGAAGGTCAGGAAGGTCTGGCCGAACTGACGGCGAACATGCTCAACAAAGGCACGCGCAAACGCAGCAAGCTTGAGATTGCCGAATCGCTTGAATTCACGGGCGCGCACGTTGGTTTTTCGACCAACACCTTCACGGTCGGCATTGACGCGCAATCGCTCAGCCATGATTTTCCGTTCGTCTTTGCCACACTGGCCGAAGAGTTGCGCGAACCGGTCTTTCCCCTGGGCGAACTCGACAAGCTGAAACAGCGCACCGTCGCGGCCATTCAGCGCAGCCAGGAAAGCACCCGCGGGCGCGCCATCGAACGCCTGTCGCAAATACTTTTTCCGCGCTCATCGCCGTTTTATGAATTGTCCGCCGAAGAATCAATCAGCCAGGTCAAAGCCGTGACCTCCGATCACGTGCGCCGCTTTTACAAACGGCATTACGGCGCGGCTTCGCTGATTCTGGTCGTGGTCGGCGATGTCAAAGCTGAAGCAGTTGAAAAGCTGGTCACTGACACGCTCGGTGACTGGACGGGCGCTCCGGCCCAGGTCATTGAAGTTGAAGAAACGCCGCTTCAGACCGCACCATACCGCGACCTGGTGCCGATGAAGGACAAGGCGAACGTGGATGTCGTGCTTGGTCACGCTTCACAATTGAGGCGAGCGAACCCGGATTACCTGCCCGCGATTCTGGCCAATCGCGCGCTCGGACAGTCAACCATCTCGTCGCGGCTGGGCCTGAAGGTGCGCGATGAAATGGGGCTGACTTACGGCATCAATTCATACTTTGCCGATTCAGGCCTGGGCGACGGGCCGTATATCATCGGGCTGACGCTCGCGCCCGAAGACATTGATCTCGGCATCAGGACGACGCTCGATATTGTTGAGGATTTTGTCGCTGGCGGCATCCGCGAAGATGAATTGCAGGACGAGCAGATTTCGATTGTCGGCACCTTCAAGGTCGGGCTGGCTTCAAATTCAGGCATGGCGCATCAACTGGCGAGCGCCGAATTTTACGGTCATGGCGTCAGCTATCCTGACGAATTTCCCGACCTCATCCGCTCCATCACCAAAGCGCAGGTGGACGCAGCCATTCGCAAATACCTTCACCCGGAAGTCGCCACGACCGTGATTGCAGGAACGTTCAATTCCGACGGCTTATGAAACCGGGCGTGATTCTGTTCAATCTGGGCGGGCCGGAGACGCTGGCTGATGTCCGGCCTTTTCTCTTCAATCTTTTTGCCGATCCTGAAATCATTCGGCTGCCGGTGCGGGCGATGCAGAAGCCGCTGGCGTGGCTGATCTCAATCACCCGTCGTAAAAAGTCGGCTGGATATTACGCGCAGATCGGCGGCGGTTCGCCGCTGCGCCGGATTACGGACGCGCAGGCCGCCGCGTTGCGCGATGAACTGCGACGGCGCGGCATCGAAGCTTCCGTCTATGTTGGCATGCGTTACTGGCATCCGTTCACCGCCGCTGCGCTGGATCAGATCGCACGCGACGGCATCACTGATCTGATTGTGCTGCCGCTGTACCCGCAGTTTTCAGTTTCGACGACCGGCTCAAGCTGCCGGGATTTTGTGGCCGAACTTGAGCGGCGCGGCGGGCTGCGTCACATCCGGCGGCATTACATCACGCGCTGGCACACGCACGACGCTTACATCGGCGCGCTGGCCGCGCAGATTGCCGAAGAGGCCGCGCAGTTTCCCGATCAGAACCCGCCGCAGATTCACCTGCTTTTCAGCGCGCACAGCGTCCCGCAAAGTTACATCGAAAACGGCGACCCGTATTTGCGGCACATCGAAGAGACAGTCCGGCTGGTGTGCGCCAGACTCGGCGGGGTTTATCCGGCGCATCTGAGCTTTCAAAGCAAGGTCGGGCCGGTGAAGTGGCTCGCACCAACGACCGATCAGAAGATCAGAGAACTGGCCGCCGCAGGCGTGCAGCAGTTGCTGGCCATCCCGATTGCGTTTGTCTCCGATCACATCGAAACGCTTTACGAACTCGACATTCTGTACAAAAACCTGGCCGCCGAAGTCGGCATTCCGCATTACGCCCGCGTGCCCGCGCTCAACACGCGGCCCGATTTCATCGGCGCGCTGGCCGACCTGGTGTGTGAGCGCATTCGTCAGAAATCATAAGATCAATCATCGTGCCCCTTCATTCAATCATCATCGGCGCAGGCATTTCGGGACTGGTCACGGCTTATCAGTTGAAAAAGCAGGGCCGCGAGGTGCTGCTGATTGAAAGCAGCGACCGCGCGGGCGGCGTGATTCGCAGCCGCGAGGCTGACGGCTTTCTGATGGAAAGCGGGCCGAACAGTGTGCGCGGCACGCACGACTTCATTGATCTGGTCGAAGACCTGAACCTGATGCCTGAACTGGTCGCGGCTGACGCGAAGGCTCCGGCTTATGTTTATTTCGGCGGCGAACTGCACGCGGTCCCGATGAGTCCGCCTGCGCTGGTGAAAACAAAGCTGCTGTCAACGGGCGCAAAGCTGCGTCTGCTGCGCGAACCGTTCACCAAAGCGCGACGCGAGCGCGACGAGGAAAGCGTCGCGGCGTTTGTGCGGCGACGCCTGGGGCCGCAGCTTCTTGAGCGTCTGGTTGCGCCGTTTTTGTCGGGTGTCTATGCTGGCGATGCCGAACATCTGAGCGTGCAGGCGGTGCTGGGTCGGCTGGCCGAATTTGAAGCCGACGCCGGAAGCATCGTGCGCGGCGGGTTGCTGGCAGCGCGCGCGGCGCGTCAGCAGGCGGCGCCGCCAAAGCGTTCGCTGCGGGCTTATCGTTTATGCTCGTTTCGTCGCGGACTGCAAACGCTGACAGCGAAACTGGCGCAGTCGCTCGGTGACAGCCTGCTGACTGAAACGCGCGTGACCGGCATCAGCCGCACCGGCGATGCGCCATTTGAAGTGACGATTGAACGCAACGGCGAACGGCGAACGGCGCAGGCGACGAATCTGATTGTTGCGGCTCCGGCAGATGCGGCGGCGCGCCTGCTTGGTGATTACGCGCCGGAAGTGGCCGCGCTGATTGCTGACATTCCGTATACCGCGATTGTCTCGCTGCCGCTTGGTTATCGCCGCGAACAGATGGCGCGGCAGCCTGACGGGTTCGGCTTTCTCGCGCCGCGCAGCGAAGGGTTGCGGATGCTCGGCTCGGTCTGGAATTCATCGCTCTTTCCTGGCCGCGCGCCCGAAGGCTGGGTGCTGCTGAACAATTTCATCGGCGGCGAAACCGACCGCGCAGCCGTTACGCTCAGCGATGACGAACTGACTGGCATCGTCCACCACGATCTGCAAAAAGTGCTGGGCATCACGGGCGAGCCGCGCCGATTGCCGATCACACGCTGGCCGCGCGCCATTCCGCAATACGTCATCGGGCACGCCGCGCGCGTGGCAAAGGTCGAAGCCGCTTTGAAAAACCGGCGCGGTCTCCGGCTGACAGGCAATTACCTGCGCGGCATTTCAGTCGGTGACTGCATCAAACAGGCGATGCAGACGGCGGCTGAAGCGCAGCAGTGACGAACCGTCGGCAATTTATTTTCAAAGAGGCTGAAGATGAACAGACCGAAGCTTTCATCGGTGATTATTGCGGCGCTGCTGATAACGGTCGGTGCTGAATTGAACGTGAACGGATCAGAGCAGAAACAGGCTGACGGCTTTCGCGTGCTGATCAGAAAGCGCGAGCGCCGACTTTATCTTTATGAAATCAGCAGCGGCGGCGAGCGATTGCGCAGGGAATACCGGATTGCGCTCGGCCACAGCCCGGTCGGGCATAAGCAGCGTCAGGGCGACGGCGCGACGCCCGAAGGCGATTACTACATCACGCACCACAATCCGAAAAGCAGTTACTATCTGTCGCTGGGACTGAGTTACCCGAACATTGCCGACGCTGACACCGGCTTGAAAAACGGTCTGATTACAAAGGCGCAGCATCAGGCCATCGTCAGCGCGATCAGAAACAACGCGAAGCCGCCGCAGAACACCGCGCTCGGCGGCGACATTTTCATTCACGGCGGCGGCGCAAAGAATGACTGGACGCTGGGCTGCGTGGCGCTTGAGAACGAAGACATCACAGAACTCTTCAAGCTGCTGCCGGTGAAAACAAAAGTGAGGATCGAACCATAATCACCACTGATGCCTGATGCCTGATGGCTGATTCCTGATGACCGTAAAACGAATTTTTCAATGAGTCAGGCATCAGCCATCAGGCATCAGGATTCAGTAGCGATGATCAGCAAATCTGAAATCAGTTATGAAGACACTTTATCTTGACTGTTTTGCCGGAGCGAGCGGCGATATGTTCATTGGCGCGCTGCTTGATTGCGGGCTTGATTTTGAACTGCTCAAACGCGAACTGGCGAAGCTCGGAGTGGATGATTACGAACTGAGCCTGACGCGCGTTGACCGGAGCGGGATTTCAGCCGCGAAGTTTGACGTGCATCTGCACGGCGAAACCCATGCCCACAATCACGAGCATCATCACGAGCATCATCACGAGCATCATCACGAGCATCATCACGAGCATTATCACAGCCATCGTCCGCTGAGCGAGATCAGGCGGCTGATTGCGGCTTCGTCATTGAGCGAACAGGTGAAGACGCGGGCGCAGGCGATCTTTGCGCGCATTGGTGCGGCTGAGGCGAAGATTCACGGCATTCCGGTTGAGCAGGTTTACTTTCACGAGGTCGGCGCGGTTGATTCCATCGTGGATATTGTCGGCGCGTGCATCGGGCTTGAGGCGTTGCAGATTGAGCGGGTTATTTCAGCGCCGCTGCACGTCGGTTCCGGCACATTCAACTGCGCGCACGGCACCTATCCGGTGCCCGGTCCGGCGACGGCAGAACTGCTGAAGGGCGTGCCGATGTATGCGGGCGAAATTAACGGCGAACTGGTGACGCCGACGGGCGCGGCGCTCATTTCGACGCTGGCGGCGGGTTACGGGCCACTGCCGCTGATGCGCGTTGAGCGGGTTGGTTACGGCGCAGGCACGCGCCAGTATCCGCGCTTCCCGAATGTGCTGCGCGCCGTGATCGGTGAACTTGAAACGAATGACGAAACTCCGACGACGGTGACGGTGATTGAAGCGAACATTGATGACCTCAGCGCGCAGGTCTTCGGGCATCTGATGGAGCAGGCGCTGGCGGCGGGCGCGCTCGATATTTTTTACACGCCGGTGCAGATGAAGAAGAATCGTCCGGGCGTGCTGCTGACGCTGCTGTGCGCGCCGTCGGAGCGCCTGAAGATGACGGAGCTGATCTTTCGTGAAACGACGACGCTCGGTGTCAGGTGGCGCGATGAGCGCCGCGAGATTCTCCGGCGCGAACACGTCACAGTTGAAACTGAGTACGGTCAGATTCGCATCAAGCTTGGGCGCGCCGGTGATGGTCGCATTATCAACAGCGCGCCGGAATTTGACGATTGCCGCGCCGCCGCCGACAAACATCACGTCGCTGTGCGTGAGGTGCAGCGGGCCGCGCTGAATGCCTTTGCGAATAAGAATGTCTGGCCGGACTGAGGCTGATGAAACGGAGACGCGCTGCTCAGCGCGCGCGATGCCGCAGGTTGCTGCGCGCAGGACTGTGCTGACTGGATGCTGGCCAGGAGCGGTCATTGAAAGCGCGGAATTGCCTGGGGTATGATTTCTGCCATCGGGTTGTCACCGGATTGTTCGGTCGAAACCGGCAGTCGGCAGAAACAGAAGTCAGGTTGACCGAATCAGACCAGAGCAGAAAGCGGTGATTCAGGAGGCGCGAGGGCGAACAACAGGACCAGCCTGCGCGTGCAGGTGACAACTGATTGTCCGCAGGCAGGACAACCGGGTACAGACTTTGACAATCTAATTGACCGCTTTCCTGAAAGAGGCCGGGAGAATCTGGAAGATGGTTCTCTTTGGTATTGATAATACTGCACAACAGCAGGGTTCCGGCTGTGGGCAGCTTTGGCTGAGGCAGATTATCGTCACGGGAAGTCAATTAGGAGGCGAAGCTCATGGCAAATCAGAGTGGTCAGAAATCGGCAACAACTGCATATCTGAATCCTGATCTCAAGAGTCCGGCGGCTCAGGAATTTGAAGACAAACTGACGGGGCGCATTGTCGGACAGGAAAGAGCGGTGCGTCGCCTGACCAATATCTATCAGATTTTTCTGGCAGGGCTGGCGCATCCGGGTCGCCCGGTGGGCACGCTGCTGTTTCTTGGCCCGACCGGGTCAGGCAAGACGCGCGTGGTTGAAGCCGCTGCCGAAGTGCTGTTCGGTGATCCGAATCTGGTGACCAAGATTGATTGCGCCGAGTTTCAGCATTCGCACGAAATCGCCAAGCTGATCGGTTCGCCTCCGGGTTATCTGGGGCACCGCGAAACTTCGCCGATGCTGACGCAGGAAAACCTTGACCGTTCGCACACCGAAACGATCAAGCTGTCGCTGGTGCTGTTTGATGAAATCGAAAAGGCGAGCGATGCGCTCTGGCAACTGCTGCTCGGCATTCTCGACAAAGCGACGCTGACGCTGGGGGACAACCGCCGCGTGGACTTTTCACATTCGATTGTGATTATGACCTCGAACCTCGGCGCGCGCGAAATGAGCGAGATGATTTCAGGCGGCATCGGTTTTGCGCCGAAGCCGGGCGTGGTTGACAACGAAGTTGATCAGAAGATTTATCGCACGGCGCTCGATGCGGCGCGGCGCAAATTCTCGCCGGAGTTTATGAACCGCATTGACAAGGTCGTGGTCTTTCGCAGCCTGCGCGACACGCACCTGCGGCAGATTCTCGACATCGAACTTGGCGCGGTGCAGGAGCGCATCACAAGAGGTTCGGGCGAGAAATTCGTCTTTCGCTGCACCGATGCGGCCCGGCAGTTTCTGCTTGATGAAGGCATTGATTTCAAATACGGCGCGCGCCATCTGAAGCGGGCGATTGAACGCTTCCTGGTCTTTCCGCTCTCGAACCTGGTGGCGACCGGGCAGGTGGAATCGGGCGATCTGCTGGTTGTGGATTATTCGCCGGAAGTCGGCAAGCTGGTTTTCTCGAAGGAATCCGGCGCGCTCGTGGTGGAAGGCGAAGCGGGTTACAGCGAAGGCGCGCACCTGCCCGAAGAGCAGAGCAGCAGCAATGCGGCGATGATCATTCCTGACGCTCAGCCCGCGCCGGCCAGGGCGAAGGAGAAACAGAAGTAAGTTTCGTCAGTTCTCGAAAAGCTGAAAGTCCGGGGAAGCCTTTCGTACCTTTGCAGGCTTCTTCGGACTTTCAGCTTTTTCGGCATCCTTCAGCCGCCTGCCAGCGTATCCTCAACTTCGATTTCCATGCGCAACAATGCCGCGCTGAGCGTCTTGCCCTGCGGGTCGGTCTTGAGCGACACCGTGCCGCCGCCGCCGAGGCTCTGATGCAGCAGAAAGTTGAGCGCGTGCAGGTTGGGCAGTTCAAAACGTTCGACCTCGCCCTGGCAGATTCCGGCGAAATGTTTTTTGACGCGCGCGGCGGTGACTTCGCGGGCGATGACCGGATAAAACTCCGGGCGGCGGGCGATCAGGCCGATGTTGGCCGTGTCGCCTTTGTCGCCGGAACGAGCGTGCGCGATTTTGAGAAGCTGAATTTTCATAAGCCGATTTGCCTGATGATGGTTGATCAGATCAGTGTGACTGTCCTGAAACAGCAGGGCACAGGCAATCTTATGCGTCCGGTCTGAGGAAGGCAACGAATCCGGCAAGGCGGGCGAAAATCCGGCAAATCCACGTCAGCAAACGGAATAATGCTGTGGCCGAGCGCCGGCGATTTGCTATAATGCCCGCGCTCACACGGCAGTTTCAGAGGATTTTCAATGGCCAGCAGTGTTATTTCCGGGAGGCAGGTCAGGCTGCGCGATTATCGTCATCCGGGCGAAGTGCTGTCGCTCGTGCTGACCTTCGTCATCATCTCGGCGCTCTATGCCCTGGCGATCAGGTTCTTTCCCAGCAGCTCGAAACAGGCGATGCAGATTCTGGTGGTGACGGCTGTTGCGCTGGTGGTTTACGTCGTCACGGTGCTGGTGCAGCAGCGTTCGGTTCTCGGCACGATGGTGCGCGTCGGGCCGCGCCAGTTTCCCGAACTTTACGAACTCGCGGTCAGTTCTGCCGAACGCCTGTCTGCCGATCAGGTGCCGGTTTATGTCCGCCGTTCATCTGAACAGCAGATTTATACGCTGGGGTTTCTGAGTCAGCCGCTGATTGTCATCACCTCTTCGATGGTTGACCAGATGCCGAAAGACAACCTGCAGTTTTTCATCGGGCGCGAAATCGGGCATATGCAGGCCGGGCATACGTGGTTGCGGACGCTGCTCAAGCCGGTCGGTTCCGAAGTGCCGCTGATCGGCAAGCTGCTCAACAGCGTCATTTTCGGCGACTGGGTCAATCGCGCTGAATTCACGGCTGACCGCGCCGGCTTCATCGCCTGCAATTCGCTGACTTCGGCCATTACCGGCATGCTGCGTTACGGCGTCGGCATCAGCCTTTTTCAGAAACTGGACATCCGCGAATTTCTGGAGCAGATCAACGATGTGCGCAATGTCAGTGGCCGGGTCACGGACCTGATTGCCGAGCAGCCGTATCTGACCGAACGGGTCAGACGGCTGGTCCGGTTTGCGCTTTCAGAGGATTTCAAGGAACTCAACCGGAATGCGCGAATGAACACGCAGATTCTGAGCGCGCTGCCGCAGATTTATATCAACACTGGTGATCTGCCGGGCCGCGCGCCGCACACCGCGCCGCTGATGACTCCGGCGGTGAGCGCTGATAACGATTTGCAGCTCAAGCCTTCCGGCAAGGCCAAAGCGACCACGGCCATTGCCGAAATGCCGCCGCAGGCCCTGGCCGATCCGTACATTACCACTGATGATGAAAGCGACAATTCGCACGATCCGAACCTGCAACTGATCGCGGTTGGCACCAACGCGCCGCACATTCTGCGCCGCCGTCTGACCAGGCTGGGGCGCAATCCTGATAATGACATCGTGATTGACAGCGACCGCGCCAGCCGCTACCACGCTGAAATCGCGCGCGAAGGAAAAGATTACGTCATCGTTGACAAGGAAAGCCGCAACGGCGTCTGGCTCAACGGCAGCCGGATCGGCATTCAGGCCAGACTGAAACCGGGCGACCGCATTCGCATCGGCAAACTGGAATTTACCTTTACCATTCGTGAGCAGAACAATCAGCCCCGCGCTTAAAGCAATTTCGGCATGGATGTTCAGCCGCTCCCTCACGGTCGCGGTACCGCTGCCGCGCGCGTCAGCAAGCGGCGCCTGAATATTATTGAGAAAGAGCCATCGGATTATGAGCACACCACTGATGAAACCCAGACTGTTGCCCGTCGAACCGCAGGGCCAGTCCGCCGATACCCCGGACAATTTTGAAGACCGCATCAGCGAAATGGTCGTCGAAGCGTTCGATGTCAAATGCCGCTTCTTCGGTTTTGCCGCGCCCGACATTGCCCGCGCCGCCCGCCTGATCGTGCAGGCCATGCGCAGGGGCGGCAAACTGCTGATCTTCGGCAATGGCGGTTCCGCCGCCGACGCGCAGCACATCGCCGCCGAACTCGCCTTCAAGATGGATCGCCAGCGCCCGGCGCTGCCCGCGATTGCGCTGACGACCGACACGTCGCTGCTGACCGCCATCAGCAACGACAGTTCATTCCAGTTCGTCTTTTCGCGTCAGCTTGCCGCCATCGGTCGCGCCGGAGACATTGCCCTCGGCATTTCCACGAGCGGCAATTCGCCCAACGTGATCGAAGCCTTCCGCCAGGCGCGCCGCATGGGCATTACCACCATTGGCCTGCTCGGCGGCGAAGACGGCGGACGCTGCGCCTCAATGGTTGACCTGGCGCTGATCGTCCCGACCCGCAACACGCCCCGCGTCCAGGAAGTCCACATCGAAGTCGGCCACATCCTCTGCCAGTTAGTCGAAGAGGCGATGTTTCCGCAGGAAAACTGAACAGATTTCAGGAGTCAGAAATGAAGTTTTTCACCGCGACTTTCAGCCTGCTCGTGCTGACACTCGTTTGTTCTTTTTCAGTCAAAGCCCAGGACAATCCGCCGCCCCCGCCGCCACCCCCGCCCGCGCCACGCTATCCGCTGTCTGCCTGGAAGGAGTTCAGGGCAACGGATCATGGCTTTGCCGTGTCCTTGCCCACTTCGCCCACCGCGACCAGCGCGAAATCCGAAACAGCGCTGGGAGATGTGACCATTCATACCTGGCGAGTGATTACCCATGACGGTCGTTACCAGGTGATGACTGTCCGGTTCCCGTTTGTAGAAACCGATCCGCAAAAGGTGAAGGCGTATTTCGACCGAACGCAGGCGCAACTGGTCAGCAGATTCAACAGCAAGCCGCAGGAAGTCAGAGACTTTGAACTGAGTGGAGCCGCCGGGCGGGAGTTCAGAATGCAGAGCCTTGAAGGAGCAGGGGCAGTACGAACCTGCCTGTTTTACAAGGCAGATCGTGTCTGGATTGTCATTTCAGACACGATCAATCGTGAGCCGGCGCTGAAGGAACCGGATCTCTTTCACGATTCATTCAGACTGATTGACCTGCCTCCTCCGGCAGGGTCTGACCTGAAGGATGCTGAAGGGCCGGTCGTCGTTCTGGACGGGCCTCCGCCTCCGGCAGTGAAAAAAAACGGCCAGACGAAACCACCAGCGCCTGCCCCGTCAGCTCGTAGCAACAAAAAGAAGCCGCCTGCCGACAGCGGATTTGCTCCGCCACCGGGGATGGCGCCGTCTGCACTCAGCGAATATGTTTCGCGCGAAGGCGGCTTCATCGTCCTGATGCCAATGGAGCCGACAAAGCAGGAAATTACAGTTCCATCAGAATTCGGCCAGATCAAAATGCACATGCTGCAAAGTCTGTCACTGTCGCCGCTGGCCGCCTGCACGGTGATTTATAGCGACTATCCCGATGAAGCCGCCGCACGAAAGATTTTCGACAAGCGCAGCGAGAGCCTGGCAAAGACGGGGAAGGTATTAAGCGGCAGAGACATTTCGCTTGATGGCCACCCCGGAAGCGAAATGCGAGTTGAAACAGAGCCGGGGAAGGTGATGGTGAACAGAATCTTTCTGGTCGGGAAGCGAGCTTATCAGGTGATGGTCGTTTCTCAGGAGCCTGATGCTGACTCGCCGCAACTCAGAAAGTTTCTGGAATCTTTTCGCCTGAATCCTGAAAAGCAGTAATCAGGTTTGTGAGTCTGCCATTGTGAGCGTCTATTCTCATCAACCTGCTGACCTCGCCCGCCTTGCCACCTATCCGCTCAGTTCGCGTTTCAGCAAAGTGACGGTGCGTGACTTTGCCCGCCCGTTGACTGATGACGAGGCCAGACAAACTGCGGCATTGCTCGATTCGCTGCCGAATATTCTCGCGGCTGAAACGTTGCGGGCTGTGGCGGCGGCCATCATTCGCGCAAAGTCAGAAAGTCGCGCGCTCATCTGGGGTCTCGGCGGTCACGTCATCAAAACGGGGCTCGCGCCGGTGCTGATTGATCTGATGCGGCGCGGCCTGGTGACTTCAATAGCGCTGAACGGGTCGGGCGCGATTCACGATTTTGAGATTGCGCTGATCGGCTCGACTTCTGAAGACGTTGACGAAGCGCTCAGCGCGGGCGCGTTCGGGATGGCTGAAGAAACCGGGCGGCTGATCAATGAAGCAATCAGACGCGGCGCGGCAGATGACATCGGACTTGGTGAAGCGGTCGGGCGCGCGCTCGTCGAAATGCAGCCGCAGTACGGCGAATACTCGCTGCTGCACGAGGCTTACAAACTGAAAATTCCCGTGACCGTTCACGTCACGCTCGGCGCTGACATTATTCACCTGCACCCGCACGCTGACGGCGCGGCGATTGGCGCCACCTCGCACCGCGACTTTCGGCTGATGACTGCCATCGTCAGAGAGCTTGATGGCGGCGGCGTTTATCTGAACGTCGGTTCGGCGGTGACGCTGCCCGAAGTCTTTCTGAAAGCTGTCACGGTGGTGCGCAACCTGGGGCATTCGCTTCAGGATTTCACGACGGCGAACTTTGATTTCATTCAGCATTATCGCCCGCAGACAAACGTGGTGCGGCGGCCTGTGGCGAACGGCGCGGGTCGTGGTTACAGCATCACCGGGCATCACGAACTGATGATTCCGCTGCTTGCGGCGGCGGCCATCAGTCAGAGCAAATTATGACAGGCATTACTGAACTGGCCATTCGCGCCGCGCGTGAAGCCGGAGCGATCCTGCGCGATTACGCGGCGCGCGGTTTTGAGATTACCAACAAGGGGCGCATCAACCTGCTGACCGAGGCCGACCTGGCGAGCGAAAAACATATCAAGGAACTGATCGCTGCGCATTACCCCGCGCATCGCATCGTTGCTGAAGAGAGCGGCGTCAGCGATCACCGCGATTCTGAATACTGCTGGATCATTGATCCGCTCGACGGGACGACCAACTTTGCGCACGGCTTTCCGTGCTTTGCCGTTTCAATCGGCGTCGAGCACAAAGGCGAACTGATTGCCGGAGCGATTTATGACCCGTCGCGTGATGAAATGTTCGCGGCTGAACGCGGCGCGGGCGCGACGCTCAACGGGCAGCGGATGCGGGTGTCTGAGGTTGAGCCGCTTGAACGAGCGCTCGTTGTTTCGGGCTTTCCTTACGACGTGCGCGAACGGATGGATGAATACCTGCCCGCGTGGCGCGCTTTTCTCGAACGCGCGCAGGGGGTGCGGCGTTTCGGGGCCGCCGCGATTGATATGGTTTACGTCGCCTGCGGGCGGCTCGACGGATTCTGGGAGCAGGGGTTGAATGCGTGGGACACTGCCGCAGGCGCGGTGATCGTTGAAGAAGCAGGCGGGCGCATCAGCAAACTTGACGGCGCGCCGTTTGATCCTGACGTGCCGAGCCTGCTTTGCACCAACGGACAGATTCACGAAGAAATGCTTGCAGTCCTGCGGAGCCTGCGGGCATAATCGCCGGGCTTGTCCAGCGAACAATAACAGGGCGAAAGGCCGTTTTTCGGTGACTGAACGATGAGAAACCAGGCGGAACAATAACAGCGCTGATCGGACAGATCGCTCACTGAGCCGCACACCGGTTGTGCGCGCGCCGTCAGTGAGACTGATCTGCGCCACGATTCCGCCGGATTTCGTGAGTCACTGAAACACGAATGCCAGAAGGGTTGAAATGATTTTCGACCTGACCGGCAGTTGCCTTTCGCCTTTTACTTTTATGAACGAACAGATCGAAATCAAAGCCGTTGCCGCTGTGCCGCAGACAGCGGGGTTATGGTCATCGCTGCGCGAAGCATTGCTTGGTTCGCAGCAGGATTTCACCGAAGGCCGGATTGGCCGCGCGATCTTTCTGCTGTCGGTGCCGATGGTGCTGGAGATGATGCTCGAATCGCTGTTCGGCATCGTCAATGTGTTCTGGGTCGCGCATCTCGGCGCTGACGCGATGGCCGCCGTCGCGATTACCGAATCGCTGCTGACGCTGGTCTTCACGGTCGCGCTCGGTCTGAGCATGGCGACAACGGCGACAGTTGCGCGACGCACCGGCGAAAAGAATCACGACGACGCAGCGCACGCGGCGGCGCAATCAATTCTGCTCGGCGTCATCGCTTCGCTGCCGATTGCGCTGATCGGGTGGTTCGAGACGCCGTTTCTCTTTGCGCACATGAAAGCGAGCGCCGGAGTGCTGGCGGTCGGGCAGGGATACAGCATGGTGATCCTCGCGGGCAATGTGACGATTCTGCTGCTGTTTCTGATCAATGCTGTCTTTCGCGGTGCGGGCGATGCGGCCACGGCGATGCGCGCCTTGTGGTTTGCCAACGTCGTCAACCTGATTCTGGACCCGCTCTTTATTTTCGGGATCGGGCCGTTTCCGCAATGGGGCGTGACCGGCTCGGCGGTCGCGACGACTATCGGGCGCGGCGCGGGCGTGGCCTATCAACTATGGATTCTGCTCAATAGTCGCAGCCGGGTGAAGGTGCGGCTCAGTCACTTCCGGCCCGACTGGCATCTGATGTGGAACCTGCTGCGGCTGTCGCTCGGCGGCATGTTTCAATACGGCGTGGCCACGGCAAGCTGGGTTGCGCTGACGCGCATCACGGCTGAATTCGGCAGCGCGGCGCTGGCTGGTTACAACGTCGCGCTGCGCATCATCATTTTTGCGATTCTGCCGTCGTGGGGGATGAGCAACGCTGCCGCCACGCTGGTTGGTCAGAACCTGGGCGCGCAGAAACCTGAGCGCGCTGAAAAATCAGTGTGGCTGGCGGGCCTGAGCAATATGATCTTTCTCGGCCTCGTGGCAGTAGTCTTCATTGCCTTTGCCGATCCGCTGATTCGCATCTTTACCGCAGATCCGGCGGTGCTGCCTTACGGCGTGTCGTGCCTGCGCATCGGCAGCTATGGTTACATCTTTTACGCCTGGGGCATGGTAATGGTGCAGTCATTCAACGGCGCGGGTGACACCTACACGCCGACGGTGATCAACCTGCTTTGTTACTGGCTCTTTCAGCTTCCGCTGGCGTGGGCGCTGGCGATGCACGCCGGGATGGGCGCGAACGGCGTGTTCTGGGCCATTCCGGTGGCCGAATCAATGATCGCCGTCGTCGGCATGCTGGCGTTCAGACGCGGGAAGTGGAAAGAGCGCAAGGTCTGAACGCGCGACGAGGCAGCAGCTTGATCGGCGAAGCGGATGAATTCAATAGCAGCATCAGCGACCCGGCAGCACTCCAGGCGGCAGTCGCGGCTTGATCGGCGAAGCAGATGAATTCAATAGCTTCTGAGGCTCTGACCAGTGTGGTCAGAGCCTTTTATCGCGGCTTGATCCGCGAAGCGGATGAATTCAATAGCGGCGGGTGCAACCCGCCGAAGCAGGCAAACAGATTTTCCGACTCTGAAAGAGTCGCAGTCTGATTCACATCTGCGTCCCTTTCAGGGACGGTGACGTGCGGCACACTACAGCGGGTTTCACCCGCTGCTATTGAATTCGTCCGCTCCGCGGACAGGGGAAAGTTTCATTACTTCATCGAAAGAACTTTCATCACTTCATCGCAGGAACTTTCGTCACTTCATCGGAAGAACTTTCATCACTTCTCAGACGCGCGGCGGGATTGTTGGGAAAAACACTGGCGGCAGCTTATGATCGTGGCCGCAATCTTTCTGAACAGGAGGTGCGACGATGCCGGAAGGTAGTCTGGAACAGGTCATCGAAGCAGTGAAATCCCTCAGCCCGGCTGAACAACAGACGTTGCGCGAAATGCTGGAAGAATCCGCAACAGAGCAACCGGAATCACAGACTGAAGCTGACGATCTGGCTGTGCGCGGGCGTCGTTTTTATGACGCACACCTCAGCGCGCAACTTGAGCCGGAACACAACGGACGGTTCTGTGCGATTGAGCCGGATTCGGGGCAGTATTTTCTGGGCGCGACCGGAGCGGAGGCACTGAATGCAGCGCATGCGGCATTGCCGGGCAAAAGATTCTTTCTGGTGCGAGTCGGGCGTCCGACAGCCTACAGGGTAGGTGGCTATGGTTTACGAATCAGGCGTGGTCAACGATGAAAAAGAAGCCCGTCTCGTGATCCGGCTTGCGGATGGGGCAGAGATTGAGTGTCTGGTTGATACCGCCTTCGATGGCGCACTGATGCTGCCGCGCGCTTTCACTACCATGCTGCAAATGTCGGTGACAGATCAGACAGAAGTGATGTGGGTTGATGAAACCAGAGTCCGGCGGGACATCGGCAGGCTGCGCATCAAGTGGCTGGGCACGGAGTATGATGCTGAAGTAATCGTCAACGAGGGTGAAGATTCTCTGCTCGGAACGTTGTTGCTGTCAGACACGCGCCTCACGATTGATTATGTCACCCGGACTGTTTTGATTGAACAGGTTGAGTCGTAGCAACAGCAGCACAACCAAACGCCCGAAAATAATCACGCAAACCATGCCCTCTGCATCTGAAGCTTCCATCCCTGACAAAAAAGGCTCGCTGTTTCTTCAGAAGCTGAATCTGTTTGATGCCACGATGATTGTCATCAGCGGCATCATCGGTTCCGGCATCTTCATCAATCCGTATCAGGTCGCGCAGGTGGCGCAGACTCCGTTTCTGATTCTGGCGATCTGGATGGCCGGCGGTGTGCTGGCGCTGGCCGGGGCGTTCGTCTTTGCCGAACTCAGCACCGTGATGCCGAAGGTGGGCGGGCAGTATGCGTTTTTCCGCGAAGCCTTTCATCCGCTCGTTGCCTTTCTGCACGGGTGGTCGCTGCTGCTGATTGTTCAGTCGGGCGCAACGGCGGCGGTGGCGGTGGCCTTTGCCAAATATGTCGCCGCGCTCGTCGGCATTTCGGACGGACTGGTCGTGCCGCTTGCGGTGACGATGATGCTGGCGCTTTCGGCTTTTCATGCGCTCGGCATCAAGCCCGGCGCGATGGTCATTAACATCATCACGTTCGGCAAGACGCTGGCGCTCGCGGCTATGATTATTGGCGCGTTTGCGCTGACGAAAAGTTCGGGCATCAGATTCGATCAGCTCACGCCGCCGCAGGTGAGCGGCGGGCCGCTGGTGTCGCTCTTTTTCGCCGGTCTGGTGCCGGTGATGTTCACTTACGGCGGCTGGCAGAATCTGAACTTTGTGTCTGAAGAAGTGCGCGACCCGCTGCGCAATCTGCCGCGCGCAATTCTGATCGGCGTGCTGTGCGTGATCGCGGTTTATCTCAGCGCAAATATTGCTTACGTTCACGTGCTGACCGCGCCGGGACTGGCGGCGACGCAGACGCCGACGGCTGATCTGGCGCGCGTGCTGACCGGAGATGTCGGCGCAAAGGTGATCGGCACGCTGATTTCGATTTCAACTTTCGGCTTTCTGAATCTGGCGCTGATGACGGCACCGCGTGTTTATTATGCGATGGGCGCTGACGGAGTTTTTTTCAAAAGCCTCGGACGATTGCATCCGAAGTTTCGCACGCCGACCGCCGCGATTCTGTTGCAGGGCGGGCTGGCTTCGCTCTTTGCCCTGTCGGGCACTTACGATCAACTGGTCAGCTATGCGGTCTTTGCCGACTGGATTTTCTTTGCGCTGGCCGGTGTGGCGCTGATCGTTTTTCGCTCCACGATGCCTGATGCGCCGCGCCCGTTTCGCACGCCGTTCTATCCGCTGACGCCGCTGTTGTTCACGCTGGTCGGCCTGGGAATAGTTGTGAACACTTACATCGCTTACACGCGCAACGCGCTGATCGGCACGGCAATTTTACTGATTGGCATTCCGGTCTATTTTGTCTGGCAGAAGTTCGGACGATAAGCATTCTCAATTCTCAATTCTCAATTCTCCATTATTTCTCAGATGCAGTGTCTGTTGGGCAGGGGATGGTGCAGCGTAGTGGAGAATGAGCGGAGCTGAAAGGTGCAGGGAACTGATGAAAAACAGCATCTATATGACGTGGGCCAAGTATCACGCAGCGGCGAAATACAATCTGGCCAACAGCGGCCTGCTCGCGTGTGAACTGAGCGATCTGCCGGTCAGGATTGATGACATCGCATTCAACGGGCGCAATCACGACGGCTACCGGCCTTTGCTGGAAGCCATCGCGGCGCGTTACGGGGTTGAGCCTGAGTGTGTGGTGACGGCGCAGGGCACTTCGTTTGCCAACTTTCTGACGATGGCTACGGTGCTTGAAAGCGGCGATGAAGTGCTGATTGAAAAGCCTGCTTACGATCCGTTCATTTCGACGGCGGCTTATCTGGGCGCGCAGATCAGACGTTTCGAGCGGCGCTTTGAGAACGGCTGGCAGATTGACGTGGATGAACTGCAACGGCTGGTTTCGCCGCGCACGAAACTGATTGTGCTTTCGAATCCGCACAATCCGACCGGCGTCGTGGTGGATCAGGCGACGCTGGCGCGCATCGGTGAAATCGCGGTTGAATGCGGCGCGCGGGTGCTGGTGGATGAAGTTTACCGCGACATTCTTTTTGAAGACGCGCCGCCGGTTAGTTTTCATCTCGGCGGGCAGTTCATCGTGACCAGCAGCCTGACGAAAACTTACGGCCTGAGCGGGCTGCGGTGCGGCTGGGTGTTGTGCGAACCCGCACTGGCCGAGCGCATGCTGCGGCTCAACGATCTGTTTGGCGCGGTCGGCGTCTTTGTGGGCGACAGGCTTTCGGTCACAGCCTTTCAGCA
>CAYWDW010000004.1:0-1421 GCA_964457105.1 uncultured Heliobacteriaceae bacterium | reverse complement strand
AACTGCTCAGTCGCGCGCGGGCGATTATTGAACCGAACCGGCAACTGATGGGTTCATTCCTGCACGATCACCGCGATGTGCTGGAATGCGTCACTGCCGAAAGAACGATGATCGTCTTTCCGCGCCTGATAAATCAGGCCTCGAGCGATGCGCTGCACGACCGGCTGCGGCAGGCTGAGACTTCGATTGTGCCGGGCCGGTTTTTTGAAATGCCGAATCATTTCAGACTTGGTTTCGGCATCAGGACTGAAGACGTGGCCGAAGGGCTGCGGCGTCTGTCACAGGCTTTGCGTGCGCGCTGAGAAAGCGGCTTTTGCCTTTTGATGGGGGCTTTGCGACAATCGCGGCGCGCGTTTGATGCCGCACTCGATTGCAGGTCATCCCCCCGCTGAAGTCATGCCACCTCTTCAACTCAAAACCATTGGTGTTGTCGTCGGGCCGCAGAAACCGGCGGCAGTTGCGGTCGTCAGGGACCTGCTGAACTGGAGCCGCGAACACGGCGTCGAGTTGCACGCGGCTGAGCCTGTGGCCGCCGCCGTGGGCTGTCCGGCGCTGGCGCTAAATGGCGAAGAACTGGCCGAGGACCTTGATCTGATTGTCGTCCTCGGCGGCGACGGCACGATGCTCGGCGCTTCACGCCTGATCGGCATGCGGCGGATTCCGGTGCTGGGCATCAACCTGGGCTGGCTCGGATACCTGACGGAATTCACGCAGCCTGAACTGTTCACCGCGCTCGAAGGCGTGATGCAGGGCAGCTACGAGGTGGATCACCGGATGATGCTGGAGGTCGGCGTCAAACACGACGGACAGATTACTGAAACTTATCGTGCGCTGAATGATGCCGTCGTCAATCGGGCCGTGCGCGCACAGATGGTCGAACTGGAATGTTTCGTGGATGAACAGTTCGTCAACAGCTTTCGCGCCGATGGCATGATCATTGCCACGCCCACAGGTTCGACGGCTTATTCGTTGTCGGCAGGCGGCCCGATTGTGCATCCGAGCGTGTCGGCCATTCTGCTGACGCCGATCTGCCCGCATATGCTCTCGAATCGCCCGGTGGTGCTGCCAGGCGAAAGCGTGGTTGAAATCGCCCTCAAACGCGCCGGTGAAGATGTGATGGTCGCCATTGACGGGCAGAAAAGCATTGAATTGACGCCGAAGGACCGCATCATTCTGTTGCGCAGTCAGACCACCTTCGATCTGGTGCGGCCCACCAACCGGAACTATTTTGAAGTGCTGCGCACCAAGCTCAAGTGGGGAAATATGTGAATGCAGATGGCAGATTGCAGCCTTGAAACTTCAGTCTGCAATCTGCAATCGCAATCCTGCCATTGTGGAGGGGACCGATGCTCTTTCCGCTCGGAGATGACAATTCTGAACGTTCAATGACACCGTATGTCACCTGGGGGCTGATTGCCGCC
>CAYWDW010000003.1:20550-26538 GCA_964457105.1 uncultured Heliobacteriaceae bacterium | reverse complement strand
GATATTCGCGCATCACGGGATATTACCGAGCCTATTACCATCGGCTGCCTTATAAAGAGACTATTGAATACAGCCCTGATCCGCAAAGCCGCAGCTATAAAAGGATAACACTCAGAAATGACCCCTTGCCTGGTCAAGCTGCGAATGAAAAATCCGAACTTGAAAGAGCAGTTATCAGCAATAATCTCAGCAAAGTCGAGGAGTTGATTGTTGCCGGAACCGACATCAATGCAGCAAACAGAGACGGGTGGACTCCACTCATTGTAGCGGCCAGAAATGGGAGGACTGAAATTGCCATCCGGCTGATCTCAAGCGGCGCAGATGTGAATGCCTGTACCATTGAAGGCATTACTCCTCTGGAATTTGCTTCAATGTTTGGTTCCCCTGAGATGGTTCAGGCGTTGCTTGCCAGAGGGACAAAAGTAGATGTCAGGCGGGACAATGGCTTTACTCCACTGATAACAGCCGCAGCATCGGGTAATTCAGCCATAGTAGATCTGCTGTTAAAGTACGGAGCTGATGTCAATGCCAGAGATAATCTGGGGGCAACGGCTCTGATGCTTGCCTATGATAAGCCGGGACATTCAGACACTGTTGATGTACTGCTTAATGCAGGTGCAGAGATTAACGCTCGTGATAATGAGGGATGGACAGCCCTTATATACGCAGCCAATGCCGGGCAAGCAGCCAAAGTTGAGGCACTGCTGAAGAGAAACGCCGATTACAGGATCAGGGCCGGGAATGGCCTGACGGCGCTTTCAGCCGCAAGAATTATTCGGGCCAGTGATGTCGAAGAAGCGCTTCAACGTGCTATAAGGAAGAAGTAGCCACACGATACCGGGCAATTATGACAATGACGGGCGGATCAGGAAGATCACGGACAATCTTGATCCGAACTACACGGCGACCTATACCTATGACGCCTACAACCGTCTCTCCACGGCCAGTGGCGGTGCCTACGGGGGCACGTATTACCGGAGCTACAGCTATGATGAATGGGGCAACCTGTCCAATGTCTACACGAGCAGCGACTGGCAGAACGCGACGAGTTACAGCGTGGGGCGGACGACGAACCGGGTCAACAATGTAAGGTAAAGATTCCTGCTTGCGAAATGGCTTTCGAGCGGAGCACTCAGTCGCTGAGGTTTCTGATAATGACGGTCTGAACAGCCAGCCTTACCCGCGCAGCTCTTCGCCGATTGCTGCCGATGCTTCAATTTCAGCTCAGGGGTTTCCGCATATTCAACCTTTCTGCAACCGCCGCAAGCACAGCTTCCCGCAGGGCCATCTGTTATAATCGCCGCGATTTTCAGCACGAATGAAAGGTCAGCCGAACAGATGCGAGTTGCCATTGTCGGAGCCGGGCCTGCCGGAGCGCACCTGGCTTTTCTGTTAAGTACAAACGGATGCGAAGTGCTGCTGTTCGATGCCCGCAGGGAGGCGTGGGAAAAACCCTGCGGCGGCGGCGTCACGACCAAAGCCCTGCGCGAATTTGATTTTCTGCGCGATGGCGCAGCGCCGAAAAAGATTGTCTCAACCGTCCGCGTCATCACGGCTCGCGGCGCAGAAGTCACCATCAGACCGAAGTCGGATTTTGCCATTTATTCACGCGCCGAACTTGACCGGATGATGCGCGACCGCGCGACGAGCGCAGGCGCCAGGCTGCATCCGGCACGCATTGCGAAAATTCAGCGCGCACAACATGGCTGGCAGCTTGAGACTGAACACGGCGAAAGCTTCACCGCCGATTTTCTGGTCGGAGCCGATGGCGCCACCAGCAAGATGCGGCGCAGGCTTGGCGTTGAATTTCGCCCGCAGGATTTTATTTATGCGCTCGGCTGGCACGTCAGATCGTCAGTTCAAAACGACGAAGCCGCGGCGCGAGTTGACATCAAATACCTGAATGGATACGCCGGATACATCTGGGCTTTCCCGCGCACCGATCATCTTTCTTACGGCATTGCCACGAAGTATCAGGAGAAAACTCCGCGCGCACTTAAGGAACACCTGCTTGAATTCATCGCTGCGCAGGAGCCGGAGCTTGCCCGCGAAATCGCAGCTTCAAATCATCACCCCACGCCGCGCGCGAGCTTTTACGGCGCAATGATTCCCGCGCTTGAAGTGCCAGTGTGGGATCAGTTGAAAGTCAGTTGCGCTGACGATAACTGGGCGCTGATTGGCGATGCCGCAGGCTTCGTTGATCCGATCACGGGCGAAGGCATTTATTACGCCATCAAATCAGCCGAACTGCTGGCCGCCTCAATGCTCACGCGGCCTGCTGATTACGAGGCGATGTGGCGCGCTGAGTTTGGCGCTGAAATGCGGCGGTCGGCGCAGATTCTTGACCGGTTCTATCGCGGCAGCTTCCTGGGCGCGCCGTTCACTGAACGAATGGTGCAATTCGCCCGCATTCATCGCGGCGTGCGCGAAACCCTGAATGATCTGATCGCAGGCGATCAGAGCTACGTTGATCTGAAGCCGCGCCTGCGGCGTGATCTGCTGAAATTCATCTGAACCGCATGCAAAAAGAACAACCGGTAACTTCGCTGAAATGGAAACAGGTCAATGCGTGGCGACTCGCGCAGCACTTTCTGGCTGAGCGCGCCGCGAGCCACCAAATGCTCGATGTCGTCACGCGACTGGGCGGCGTGCAGGCGCAGGTCATGTCGGCGGCTGAACTCGCCTTGTGGGCCAGGGTGCAGAATGTTTCACCGCTTGATGTGCAGCAGTCGTTGTGGCGCCGGCGCACGCTTGTCAAAACGTGGGCGATGCGCGGCACGCTGCATCTGCTCGCGGCTGAAGATTTCGCTTTGTACATCGCCGCGTTCAGCACGCTGTCGCATTACCGGCGACCGTCGTGGCTGAAATATTTCGGCGTCACGGCTGAAGAACTTGAAGCGCTTATCAGGGGCGTGCGCGCAACGCTCAATGATTCCGGCCTGACGCGCGAACGCCTGGCCGAAGCCATTGCCCGCCGTCTGCGTCGCCCTGAACTGCGTGAAAAGCTGCGCTCCGGCTGGGGATCGCTGCTCAAACCCGCAGCCTTTCAGGGCCATCTCTGCTTTGGCCCGAATGAAGGCCAGAACGTCACTTTCGTGCGCCCCGAAAAATGGCTCGGCGCGTGGCCGCAGGTTGAATCAGAACCGGCATTGCAGGAAGTCGCCCGCCGTTATCTCAATGCTTACGGCCCGGCCACGGCTGATGAATTCGCCCGCTGGTTCGGTTTGCAACTGCCCGAAGCAAAGCGAATCTTTCGCAGCCTCGGTGATGAAATTGCACCCGTCAATGTCGAAGGCTGGCAGGCGTGGTCACTGGCTACCGCGCTCGCAGAGGTGCCTTCAGTCAGCGCGCCGCGCATCGTCCGACTGCTGCCGTATTTCGATCCTTACACAATTGCCGTCGCGCGCCACATTCATTACCTGCTGCCCGGCAATCACAAACCGCGCATCTATCGCACCGCCGGCTGGATTTCACCTGTAGTCATGGCTGATGGCCGCATTGAAGGCGTCTGGGATTACAACAAACAACGCTCGCACATCGCGGCAAAGATCGAACTGTTTACGGCGCCGACCGCAGGTATCAAACGCGGCATTGCGGCTGAAGCAAAACGGCTCGGAGAATTTCTGAATACTGAGGTCAGGCTGAATTACGTCACGACATAGCTTATGAGCAAAGAGGAAGTCCGCGAACTGCTGCGCCGTAACATTGCACCCGACAGACAGTCCATCTCGACAGAGGACGGTCTGGAAGTAGCGCGCGCAGCGAGTCGTGCAGCGCGCGCCAAAGGCATCGCCTGCGCGCTGGCTGGCGGCCTGGCCATGCATCTGTATGGATTCACCAGAGCCACCACCGATGTGGATATGATCGCCAGCGAACGGCTTGAGTGGCAGGCGAAAGACAAGCTGAGTTTTGGCGGCGAAACTTACATCGCTTCAGCCGGGCAGCGCGAGATTGATCTTGACTGGATCGTTCGTGATGATTTCTTCCGGGAATTTTACGAGGCCGCTTTGCAGGACGCCGTGGAAACCGAAGAAAACCTGAAGGTCATCAGCCCCGAATGGATGGTCATCCTGAAATACGTGTGCGGGCGCAGCAAAGATCAGCTTGATCTGCTGTGGCTGTTGCAACAACCCGGCCTTGTTGACCGTGATGAAGTGCGCCATTTGATGATTATCGTGATGGGCGAGAAAGCGGCGGCGCTGCCACTGCGCGAGCTTGAGCGATACTTCCTGCAGGCTGAATTGAGCGCAGGGCAGGATGAGCAGCGACCTCTGACCAATAAATAAAAAGCGAACTGACAGTCCGAGAGTTACGCAGCTTTCAGAGCTTGCGGTTGTTTGTGTCAACTGCCATCTGTAGATGCAATTTTATGAATGAAATTCTGACCGGCACAGTCAAAGGCCCTGGCGACAATCCGCACGAGTTTACATTTATCACGACTGACAACGTGCAGACGCGCATCGGGGAATATGTTTATTACCACGCGCAAAGCGGCGATGAGGAGCGCGGCGATTTGCAGATCATCGGCACGATCACTGAGCGCAGGCTGGTGCGTAATCTGCCGGACAGTTTTCTTTCTGATCCGAATACGCCGCCGGCGCTGGTTTCATCGCTGATCGGGCTGACCGAAGAAGGCGCGGAGATTTATGAAATCGTCGTCGAAACCATCGGCTTTTTCAGCGATGCGCTCGGTGATTTCATCAACCCGCGCATTCCGCCGATGCCAGGGCAGCCGGTCTATCTGGCTTCAAATGACATGCTGGCGCGCATGCTTTCGCCAAAACAAAAAGGCGAATACGGCGGCGCGTACATTGGTTCGCTGCTGACGCGCAAGCGCGATGAAGTGCCGGTGGTGCTGTCGGTCAAGGATGTGGTTTCGACGCACCTGGCGATCCTGGCCAGCACGGGCGCGGGCAAAAGCTATGCGGCAAGCGTGCTGATTGAGGAATTGCTGATGCCGCACAATCGCGCGCCGGTGCTGATCGTTGATCCGCACGGCGAATATCACACGCTGCGCGAGATCCACAATCATCCTTTATTCACTGAAGGCAGTTACCAGCCTGAAGTCAGAATCTTCACGCCCGATAAAATCAGGGTTCGCATTTCGACGCTGACCGAGAACGACATTCAGTACCTGCTGCCCGAAACGACCGAGAAGATGCGGACGTTTCTCAGCCAGGCTTATCGCGCGCTGATCAATGACAAGACGCGGGCGCGCGGCATGTGGGGCTTTCAGGATTTACTCAATGAAGTGCTGGCGCTGAAGTATGAAGACGCCAAAGGACAGGGCGGCGGCAACGTCAGCACGATTGACGGGCTGGAGTGGCGGCTGCGGCGGCGCTTCGAGCAGAGCAAAGTGTTTTCGGATCACGAACACATCGCGCTGCGGGATCTATTCCGACCGGGGCAATGCACCGTGCTGCAACTTTCAGACATTGATGAAAGCGAACAGCAGGTCATTGTCGGAGCGTTGCTGCGTCGCACGAACAAGGCCCGCGTGGCAACGGTGCGCGGCGTGGCCAGCGATGACGAATCAAACCTGCCCTACCCGGTGTTCGTGCTGCTCGAAGAGTCGCATCGTTACGCGCCCGCCGGGGTGAAGGTTGTTTCAACTGACATTCTCAAACAGATTCTTTCGGAAGGCCGCAAATTCGGCGTTGGCATCGGGCTGATTACGCAGCGTCCGGGCAAGCTCGATCAGGATGTGCTGTCGCAGTGCATGACGCAATTCATTATGCGCATCGTCAATCCGATAGATCAGCAGACGATTGCTTCATCGGTCGAAGGCGCAGGCCGCCGACTGCTTGATGAACTGCCCGCATTGACCAAAGGCCAGGTGATCGTGTCAGGCGTGGCGGTGAATACTCCGGTCTTGTGCCAGGTGCGCCAGCGCATCACCAGTCACGGCGGCGAAACGATTGACGCGCCGACCGAATGGCAGAAATATTTCACCACGAAAGCAAAACAGCAGCGCGAACGCGAAGAAGC
>CAYWDW010000003.1:6960-20450 GCA_964457105.1 uncultured Heliobacteriaceae bacterium | reverse complement strand
GACGGCACGCGCTACAGTGGCTGGCAGGAGCAGCAGAACGCGCGCACGATTGCCGGTGAAATCAGAAGGGCGGCTGAAGATTTCTTTGGCGTGCGCGTTGACCTGGGCGGCGCGGGGCGCACGGATGCAGGCGTTCACGCGCTGGCGCAGGTGGCGCATCTGAAAGTCGAGCCGCGCCGGGCACAGATCAAATCGCTGCCGCGCCCGCAGGAACTGTTGTATGCGCTCAATGACCGGCTGCCGTCTGACATCAATGTGATTCAGGTTGATGAAGCCGACCCGCGCTTTCACGCCCGCCACAGTGCGGCGTCGCGTTCGTACATTTATCAGATTTCGACGCGGCGCACGGCCTTTCACAAAAAATATGTCTGGTGGGTGAAGGACAAGCTTGATGTGGGCGCGATGGCGCAGGCGGCTGAATTGATTGCGGGGCGGCACGATTTTTCGGCCTTCAGCAAACGCGATGCGGCGCGGCCTGATGAATCAACCATCGTTGTGGTTGAGGCGGCTGAGATTGTGCAGGCAGAACACCTGATTGTCTTTCACATCACGGCTTCGCACTTTTTGTGGAATATGGTGCGGCGGCTGGTCGGCACGCTGGTTGAAGTCGGCAGACGCCATCTGAGCGTTGATGATTTTGCCGCCATGATTGACGGACGGTCTGGAGCGAATGCGCAGTGGACTGCGCCGCCGTCGGGATTGTTCCTGCAACACGTCGAATATGACGAGCGCGCCAAATGGCGCTGATCAGCCGTACATCAGAAAGGCCAGAATTTCGTGCCGTCGCGGGTGGTCGTCAATCCATTCTTTCATGCGCCTGACTTCTTCAAAGCCTTCCGCGCCGAATTTCTTCACATAAATCTGTTCCTGATGGCGCGCTGATTCTTCCTTTCTGACGCGCGATTGCCAGGGCGAAGTGAAGATAGTGTAAACATCGTCGTGCAGGCCGCGCGATTTCAGGGCTTCCCATTCATCGCGGTCGAACCAGACGCCGCCGCAATTGCCGCACTGATCGAGCGCGAAGCTGACGCCGTGACCCACCTTGTAGCGAATCAGAATGCTGCGACATTCGGGACAGAATTTAGCCACAAGCGCGCCAGTCGCAGGCGGATTGGGCGCAGTCGGCGCAGGCGTTTTTTCAGGCTCGCCGACTTTTTCGCGGTGCGCCTCGCGCCACTTCCAGTATTCGAACGACTGAATCCAGTTGCCGCCGCAGTGGTCGCAGTGGCGCGAGGTCAGATTGCTTTCGAGCGATGACAGGGACAGGTCTTCGGTTTTGCAGACCGGGCATTTCATGGCGTTACCTCGTTTGTGAATTGCGGCTGCGGAGCAAAGTGGCAGCCGCCAGGATAAAATGATGGGGCCATGGTAAAGCTGCGATCAGAAGACATCAAACAAAAAGCGCGCGAACTCGGCTTTCATAAAGTCGGCATCGTGGCGGCCACTGCGCTGACCGAAGAAGGCGCGAAATTACAGACCTGGCTGGCGCGCAATTTTCACGGCGAAATGCACTACATGGCCCGCGACCCTGAGCAGCGCGCCGATCCGCGCAGGCTGATGGCATCGGCAGCATCGGTCGTCTGCGTGGCGCTCAATTATTACCGGCCTGAACAGCACGCTGATTCGCCGGAGGTCGGCAGGATTTCGCGTTATGCCTGGGGCGATGATTATCACGACGTGCTGCGCGACAAACTGAAAGCGCTGCTTGCCTGGATTCGTGAACGCGAACCTGAGATTGAAGGCAAAATCTGTGTGGACAGTTCACCAATGATGGACAAAGCGTGGGCCGTGCGCGCCGGTCTGGGCTGGATCGGCAAACACACGAACCTGATTACAAAAGAATTTGGTTCGTGGGTCTTCCTGGGCGAACTGCTGCTGTCGGTCGAACTCAATTACGACAGCCGGATTGAACCTGACCATTGCGGCAAATGCCGGGCGTGCCTTGATGCCTGTCCGACCGGGGCGATCATTGCGCCTTATCAGGTGGACGGAACGCGGTGCATTTCATACGGGACGATTGAACTGCGCAGCAATGAACTGCCGGAACCGGTCAGGTCGAATCTGAATGGCTGGGTCTTCGGCTGCGACATCTGCCAGGATGTTTGTCCCTGGTCGCGGTTTTCAAAGCCAACTGATGAAGCGCGATTCACGCCGCGAGCAGGAATCACCGAGCCGAAACTGGATGAACTGATCGAGCTGTCGCCGGAAGAATTTGCAGAGAAATTCCGCCGCAATCCGGTCAAGCGGGCGAAGCTGGCCGGGCTGCGGCGGAACGCTGAGGCGGTCAAAAGCGGCAGAACGGGCGGGGCAAAATCAGATCCGTGTCAAAACTTATCCACAGTTTCCGCATCTGAGCCTGATTCTGAGATTAAGTCGTCAAGTTAGTGATGAGTCGCGGCTTGCCTGGTTTTCCACAGTTTTTCCCACAAGTCTTCCACAAGCTTTTCCACAGCGTTTGGAGAAAAACCGCAGAAACAGGATGCAGTCCGGCCCGTCAGTCGCGGTGCGCTCAGGCCATGACGCCGAGCGCCTGCTTGCAGTAAGCCAGGCATTTCTTCATTTCGTCAATCGTGTCGCCGCCCTTGTACTCGTATTCGATGTTGGCCGGAATCTTCCACTTGTTTTTGCTGAGCAGTTCAAGGACGGGTTTGATCGGAGTGTCGCCTTCGCCAAAGACGACGTTCGCGCCCTGGTTGCGTTTGCGATCCTTGAGGTGCAGCGTGACGATGCGGTCGTGATGTTTGCTCAGATAATCAACCGCGTCGAAGTTGGCGGCGGTGAAATGGCCGATGTCGAGGTTGACGCAGATGTATTCTGAAGCGCCATTCATGGCCTGGGCAAAATCATCGGGCGTGGCGAATTCATTCGGGCGAATGTTTGAATGATTGTGCATGCCGACGCGCATTTTGTATTTCCTGGCGTAAACGTCAATGCGTTTGACGACTTCGGGCTGTGATGAGGCGGTGATGCACCTGGCGCCGAGGGCTTTGGCAATTTCAAAGCCGCGCGCGATTTCTTCGTCGGTGAAATCGCCCCGGACGCTGTAGTTGTAAGCGTAAATTCCAACTCCGGCCTGGCTGAATTTTGAGCGAATGTCGGTGAAATGGCTGAGCGGCGTGGTTAGTCGCCACTTGCGCAATTCGTCGCGGCTGACTCGCGGTTCAAGGTGGCCCTGCCACAATTCAGCGCTGCTCAGGCCGACGGCGACGTAAGCTTCCAGCGCCTTGTCGAGCGGGCGATCACGAAAGCTGTAACTTTGTGCGCCGATCAGGACGCCCTTGAAAGTTGAATTGATTTTCGGGGCGGCGAGGGCGCTTTCAGGTTGCTGCGCCAGCACGGCAACTCCGCCTGAGAGTGCGCCGAGCATCAGTTTGTTCCATTCTCTTCTGGTCAGGTGTGACATTGTGCTTCCTCGTTTTCAGGTTGAATCAGTAATTGATTATTTGCGGAGGTGGCTGCGCTGACGAGCGACAGCCGGGACAGGCGCACATTGTATGCAGGCGCGGGCCTGCTCACAAGGCGGGCCGCAGGCTGTCGTTCCAGCGATCCTGTGCAGCCGCGCAGGCTCTGTGATAACCTGAGGCGCATCCGATTTTCGGCAGTCCGTGTTTGTTCAGTAACCGAGGAGGTTCGTCAATGCCTGTTCAGGGCCTCAGTACCGCTGTGCGTGTCTGTGTGTCGTGCAAACGCTGTTATGACCCGCGTCATCAGTTCTGTTCTGATTGTCTGGTCGAACTGATCAGCCTTGAACTGATCCCGCGTCTGATCAATTCACAATACCGGCTTGATCGGATGCTTGGCAGTGGCGCGTTCGGCACGGCCTTTCTGGCCAGGGATCTGAAGCAGGAGCGCGATGTCGTTCTGAAAGTGATTCGGGCCGGAGCCATTGCCAACCCGAAAGCGCAGGATCGGTTTCTGCGTGAAGCACAACTCGCCGCGCAGCTTTCACACCCGCAAATCGGCGCGTTGTACGATTACGGCAGGCTGCCCGACGCCAGCGCCTGGATGGTGATGGAACTGGTGCATGGTGAATCGCTGCGACAGTTGATGAATCGAACCGGAAAGTTCGCGCCGAATGAGGCCGTCGCGATGCTGACTGAGATTGCTTCGGCGCTTGAAGTGGCGCACCGGGCCGGACTCGTTCACCGCGACCTCAAGCCGGAATGCATTGTCGTGCTGCCGATTGAAGCGGGCCGTCCGCAGATCAAAATTTATGATTTTGCGCTCGCCGTAATTACCGGCAGCGGCGCGGCCCCGCAGGCCGGTGCTGAGGTTCACTGGTCAGCGACCAGAGTTTCAGGACTGCTGACCTATGCCAGTCCGACGATGCTGCGTGGTGAAGAAGCCGATCCGCAGTCGGACATTTACAGCCTCGGCGTGATTGGCTACGAAATGCTGGCCGGACGCCCGCCGTTCAGCGCGCGGCGATCCAGCGAATTGCGCGCGAAGCATCTCAATGAAACCCCGCCGCCGCTGCATCAGTTTGTGCCGGGGATTCTGCCCGTGCTTGAATCCGCGATTATGAAGGCGCTCGCCAAGGAATCATTTCAGCGGCAGCAGAACGCGGCGGAATTCAAACGCGACCTGCTGCGGGCCGTCAAAATCGGCTGAATCATAATCACCCTTACAGGCAACACTGAGACAGTGCGCGAGCGTCAGCAAGCGCCCGGTCTGTTCAAAGGGCGCTTGCTGACGCTCGCGGACTGTCCCTGCGTCTCAATGTTTTATGTTCTGATTCAGCGCGTTTTGCCAAAGATGACTCTGACCTCTCCGGCATTGGGCCGCTGATTGCCGAGGCTCGCGGCACGCGGAATCCCGATGACCAGATCGCCCACCGATGATGAAGTCAGACGCTCGATCACCATCGCGCCGCGACCCAGAAAATCACCAGTGTCTGCGCCGTAAACAGCCAGCGGCGCGCTCGTTTTGGCCAGATCAATCGAGCCGCGCTGAATGCCCAGTTCAGGCAGGATCATCACATAAATCGCTCCGCAGTTCGGGCGCGGAACAATTGATGAGCCTGGCGAGCCGAGCGCAATCGCCTGGCGCAAATCGCCGGGCAGCCCGCCGCTGAAATTGCCAATGGCGATGCTTGATCCAAGCCCGGCGGCAAGTTCGTTGCCGTTGGGCGGACCGTAAATGGTCAGGTCGGCGCTGACCTTCGCCAGGTCAATCTGTCCGGTCAGTTTGTCTGAACCATAAAAGACGTAAACTTCACCGGCCTGGAAGCTGGCATTGCCCAGGCCGCCACTCATCGGCGCGCCGACGACCAGATCAGCCCTGCCGTCGCCGTCCACGTCACCAATCGCCAGCGCCGTTCCCATCTGGTCATTATTGTCACGACCCAGAATCGTCAGATCAGTAGCCAGTGATCCGAAAGAACGATTCCCGTCCAAAGCGGGCGAACCATAAACCAGGTAAACCGCGCCGCGCAGGGTTTGCGGATCGAACTGAGGTTCTCCGACGGCCAGATCGGCAAAGCCGTCGCCGTTGACATCGCCAGCCGCCATGGCGCGACCAATCTGCGCGCTGGCAAACTGGCCTGAAACAGAAAACGTGGCGGCTTTGTTGCCCAGGTCAAGCGTCCCGGTCAGATCTGATCCACCGGCGAAAAGGTAAACGCGCCCGGCATCAGTCAGCGAAGCCGTTACCGCAGGCGGATCGAAGAACGGCGCGCCGACGATCAAATCCAGCGGCCCGCTTTTCTGTGTGACGCGGCCCGTCGTCACCGCCGCGCCAAGCTGATCGCCGCTGCTGCTGCCGATGACGGTCAATCCGGCGGCCTGGCTGACAACGACTGTGCCTTTGATAAAGCTGGTTCTGCCAAACACAACATAGACCTTGCCGCAATCAGCTTTGGGTTTGCCGAAGACATCAAGCGCATCAGCCATCGGCGCGCCTGCAATCAGGTCGGCAATGCCGTCGCCATTAACGTCACCGACGGCGACGCTTGAACCAAGCCGATCATTGACGCTTTCGCCGGTCAGAATCACATCCGGCGACTGTTTTTGCAGATCAATCTGGCCGCTGGTCAGTTTGCCCAGGAACAGGTAGATGCGGCCATTGTCAATGCCCGACCCATCTCCAGCCGGAGCGCCGACAATCAGATCGGGAATGCCGTCATTGTTGAGGTCACCCACGGCCACGCTGCTGCCGGTGGCATCACCGGCATTGCGCGGGGCGTCCCCGTTTGCGCCAAAGGCCGCGAAATTCTCAGGGTCAACGGCGAAATCGCGCTGCGCATCCAGCACTCTGATCGTGACTGTTTTCATATCGCTTTGCGCCGGCGAGCCATTGTCCGTGACCTTGAAGGTGATGAGATAATCTCCGGCCTGAAGGAAAGTCGGAGTCCACGTAAACGTGCCAGCAGACAGGTCGAATTGCGCGCCCGATGGCGCTCCCGTCACGCTCAGCGTGAGCTGTGAACTGTCAACATCGGTGGCTGACACGGTGAAGCCAATGGACTGCCCTTCAGGAAGGACGCCGGAGTTTGGCAGGGGCGGCACTGTCAGCACGGGCGGATCATTGATCGCCGCGATGTTGAGCGTCACGATGGGTTCGTTGCTGTTGGCCAGACCGTCATTGACCCTGAAGGTAAAGGCGTCGGTGCCGAAATAATCTGCCGTCGGAGTGTAAGTCAGATTTGGCGCAGTGCCGGTCAGCGTGCCGTGCAGCGGCTTGTTGACAATCGTCCACGTCAGCGCGTCATCATCAAGGTCACTGGCGCGCAGCGTAATACTCGTCGGCGAATCCTCGTTGAGCGAAACTCCCTGAGAATTGGCCGTCGGCGTGCGGTTGACGTTGGTGACGGTGATCGAAGCAGTCTGGCTCGTGCTGCGGGCAGGCGAGCCGTTGTCAGTGACCGTGAATGTCACGCTGGCAGTCACTGACGGCTGTGCCTGTGACGCGACCGTAAATGATGGCGTGTAGCTGAAAGCTCCGGTCGAAGGATTGAGCGTCGCGCCCGCCGGGGCATTCGTCATTGAATAAGTCAGCGTCTGACCCGCGTCAGGATCACTGCCGGACAAATTGAAACTGAGCGCGCTGCCTTCGGCAGTGGTCCTGTTACCGGGACTCGTCAGCGACGGCTGCCGGTTGACATCTTTGACGGTCAGCGCAATGTTGCGCGTCGTACTCGCCCCCAGGTTGTCAGTCGCCGTCAGCGTCAGCGTGTAACTGCCTGCCTCAGTGAAATCGGGAAGCAGGCGCAGGGTGTAGCTGAAGTTATCACCATTGTTCTTGAAGACTGAAGCAAACGATGCCCCTGCAGTGGTGACATTCGCCGTCTGGCCGAAATCAGGATCAGCGGCGATAAAGGTCACGTCCTTCAGCTCAGCTTCATTGGCTGTCAGATTGAAGGGCGCCAGAAAGACCGGTGCGCGGTTGGCATTGGGCGCAGGTAGTTCAATGGCCGGTCTGATGACGGTGATGCCGCCGGGTACTGCCGGGACGCTGTTGCTTTGCTGGCGTTCGATGCGACCATTCGGGCGCACATAGCTGACTTCGACGGAAATGTTGTCGCCCGGTTTGACCGGCACGTTGCGCAGAATGAATCCGCCGTTGCCGTCAGTGAAGGCTTCCCTGCCCCGCACGCGCACCAGCACGCGCCGCACCGGTGCTGTGCCGCCGCTTTCCACCACGCGCCCGATGACGGTCGTTGTCGGCAGCAGCGCCGAAACAAAATAAATTCCGGTCTGCGTAATCGCCCCAGGGTCTGTTTCGATGCGCTGACTGTCTGCTGAAACGGTGGCCTCACCGACGATGACAAACTGCCCGATGAATGTACTGTTGGGATCCTGGTCAAAGCGCAGCAGCTTTGCCTTCATTCCTGCCGGGAGGTTGTCAGTATTGGGGAAAGACAGTTTGCCGCCGGGATTGAGTTTGACGCCAAACGGGGTGATTTGCACAATCGAAGTGCTGAAATACCCGGCAGGCAGGCCCGTCGGAGTCCGGCTGTTTTCGATGATGGTCAGAAAGATGTTGCCGCTCGTTGTGCCGTCAGGAAACGTCGCGCTGCCGGGTGGCACTTCCAGCGTGACGCCGCCGGTCTGAATTGAACCATTGACCGCGCCGGTCTGCTCAGTGCCTTCGGCATTATTGTCAGCCAGACCGCCACTGCCGACCGGCAGGCCCGGTCCGGTGGCCTGCTGCATGGCGACGGGCTGCGCAAACTGGTTGTCGCGGTTGGCTGAAATGTTCATCTTGAGGATGATTTTCGGGTACGGCGGCGCAGTCACGGTTGAGCCGTTGATTTCCACCAGGGCCGCTCCGGCGTTCACATCCGGCAGGATGAACAGACCTTCGGCGCTGGTCGTTGTGGTGACCGGATTTGCGCCCAGGACTTTGACGGTGACGCCGCTCATCGGCTGGCGACCGGTGTCTTCGACAAAGCCGCTGACCGAGGTTCGCACCGGCAGCGAACTGGCGCTGGTGCCTTCGCCCTGCGGCGTGCGCACACTGACGGTGCCGGTTTCGACGCCGAAGGGAACGGTCACTGAAAGCTGAGTCGGCGAGGCTGAGCTGAGGCTGGCTTCAGAGCCGGCAATGCGCACGGTGTTGTCAGCGGAGCTGGCTGAGAAACCCGAACCGCCAATGGTCAGCGCCTGACCGGCCAGCACGTTGGCGGCGCCGAAGCTGTTGATGACGGGCGGCGCGCTGCCCTGCGCGCCTGCGATTTCGATTTCGCCCAGGTTGGATGAACCGAAATTATTGACCGCCACCGCCAGGTTGATTTTGCCCCGCCCGATCAGGCTGCGCGGAATTTCGACGTTGATCTGATCGAGGCCGATAAATCCGCCCTGCGCTCCGGCGTAATCGGGCGTGAGGTCGGCTCCGCCCAGCAGCACGTGAACATTTTCGCGCACATTGCCGTCGCTGTTCGGGTCGGGCGCTTTGCGAATGCCGGAAAGAAAAAGCACCAGAAAAACCTTCTCGCCTTCGGGGCCGAGGTCAATCGGCTTCGTCACCAGTCGCCCGGTGGACTGATTGAGTTGTGAAACCGCTTCATAAAGCTGCTGCCCGTTGGCCTTCAACCGCAGCAGCAGCGCGGCAGGCACGCCCTGCCCGTCAGAATTGGCTGAAAAGACCGCGGCCCCGGCCTGCGCGACCTGCACCGTGCCGTTTGAAGTAATGCCGTTGCCCGCCCGGACCACGACGCTGGCCGAACCAGGGCTGACGCCTGACGGAATCACAAAGTTGATCTGACCCGGAGACACAAAAAACAACTGCGCGGCCTGGCCGTTCACTTCCACGGTCGTTCCGCCAAGCGTTGTTGGCAGCGGCAGGGTATTGGCGCCTGCGGTTTGAGTGGCCAGGTTCGTGCCAAAGGCGGCCACAATCGCATCGGGTGCAATGGCCGTCGCCTCATAACTGGCGGCTGAAACCGTTGTGACAGGTGTTGATGATTGCGGCCTGATGGCGCTGAAAACCGTGTGGCCGGTGATTCCAGCCAGGCACAGCGAGCAGGCGGCAAGGATGAACAACCACACCGGCACGCGGCGAACCCGATGATTGATAAACGAGAAATGGCTCGGCGCAAAAAGCTGACGGATCAGATGATGCAACAACATATTTTCCCCTCCGGTTTCCCGCCATCATCCAGCCAGTCATTCACGGTTAAGTTGACTGTTGATTACAAACGGGTGACAGATGGTTTCGAGGTTGAATGAATTGAGGCAGGTGTCAGGATGCCGCAACAGGGCAGTGAGTCAGTCAAATCAGAGTGAGGGAAAGCTGCCTCTTCAGTAGTCACCAGACCTTAAAACAACGTCGCCAGACTGACCGCCTGTAAAAAATTCAGGCGTCAGCCACCGGCTCCGAATTGCGCTCTGGGTCTTGCGAACGCGCCAAGTATAGCAAAGCCGCCATGCGTCGCAAGCAGTAATTACAGGGCCGGCAGTACAAGCCGGAAAACGCAGAAAAAAGCGGGAGCGCATCATCGCTGATCGCGCTCCCGCTGAAGACAGGAGGTTCATAAATCCGTTCTGCGCTCAAAGAAAAATCAGCCCCGAATCATGCCCCTGAATTTTGTCCTGCTGAGCTGATAACCGGGAAAGATCGCGGTGAGGTTCGCTGCGCCCAGGTGCCGCGCCGCAATCTCTCCGAAGACATCGCGGAAGTCGGTCGTCAACTTCAGGTCGCGCCCTTCGTAAAGCTGATCGCTCCTGAGGCCTGGCCATTGGCCGTAAACCTGACCGCCTTTGACTTCGCCGCCAAGGACGAACATACAACTGGCGTGTCCGTGATCGGTGCCGCGATTACCGTTTTCACGCGCCGTGCGTCCGAACTCGGTCATGGTGAGAATCACAACATCGCCTGCGCGTGTGCCCAGGTCGGCGTAAAGCGCCGCGATGCCCTGCGAAAGTTCAGTGAGCCGTGCCGCAAGCTGTCCCTGCGCCGATCCCTGATTGGTGTGCGTGTCCCAGCCGCCCGTGTCGGCAAAGGCGATTTCCAGACCAATGTCTGATTTGATGAGCTGCGCAATCTGTCGCAGCCGGTCGCCAAACTGTCCGCGTGGATAAGTCACGCCCGGCGCAGGCTGATACTGGCCCGGATTGACTCGTTTGAGCAGCTTCACGGCCTCAAAGGTTTCGCGCCCGGTGCCGCGCAGCGAAGTGTCAGCCGCCTGATCGTACAAAGCCTCAAAGCCGCTTTGCGCCGAAAGTCCGCCGCCCGCCTGCCCGCCGCGAATGCCGAATTCATTCAGGTTGTTGATGGCCAGCGCCGGAGCGCGGCCCTGCATTGCACGCGGCATGTTCGGCCCCATCGCGACGGCACGAAACGGCGTCGCCTTTGCTTCGGGCCTGCTTTGCAGGTAGCGATTGAGCCAGCCGTCACTGGTGCTTTTGACGCCCGGCGTGGCTGACTCCATATAATCCTGCGCGTCGAAATGCGAGCGCGTGTTGTCAGGCGAACCGACCGCGTGAATAACGGCCATCTGCCTGGCATCCCAGATCGGCTTGAAGGGCGCGAGCGCCGGATGCAGCGCAAAGAATCCGTCAAGGTCAATCGCCGCCTGCTCGCCGCTTTTCGGGCGCGGAATGGCGATATTCGGACGCAGATCGTAATAGGCCTGTTCGCCGTAAGGCACAACGATATTCAAGCCGTCAGCCGCGCCGCGCTGAAAGATCGCGATCAGAATTTTTTGGCGACCGTTGCTGCTGGTCTGCGCCAGCGCCCGTGTCAGGAATGACGGCGATTGCGTTGCCGCTCCGAAACTCGCCAGGGCGATGCCGCTGCTTTTGAGAAAGAATCTTCTTGAAACTGACATCTCATCACCTCACTGTCTCTGAAATTCAGGCGAACCCAGCACCAGACCGACGATTCTGGCCACCCCGGCCTGCGGGTTCTTCATCGCCAGCATTTGCGGATCGCTCAACTGTTTGCTCAGCGTGGCGCGCGTCTGCGGCGACACTTCGCCCTGGAGCAGCAGCTTGATGACCTGATCCACAGCCTGTTCAGGTTGTGTTGCGCTGAGGCCTCCAGTCAGCGCGTCAAGGTTAACGCGCGTGCCGGGAATGCGATTGCTGCTGAGCGCGAGCGCAAAATTCATCCGCTGAAGCAGCGCGCCGGTGTTGACCCAGACTTCAGCTTCGTCCTTGTACCCGGTTGGCGGCTGCGCCATAAACAGCGGCTCGCCCATCTGCGCCATCCAGCGATGGAAAGGCTGCGCGCCGCTGGTTTCAGCATTGAGGGCGCGCACCGCGCTGACGGTCATTTCAAACGGCGTCTTGATCCTGGCGCGATAACTTTCCGGCGACCAGAACTCAGGCGCAGTCAGAATCGAGCGCACGACCTGGCGCAGGTCGCCATCAGTCTTCAGAAAGACCTGTGCCGTCCGATCAATCAGTGACTGCGGCGGGTTGTCAGCGACAAAACGCTTTGCGAGTTTGGTGGCAATGAATCTCGCCGTGGACGGATGGTGTGCGAGAATTTTGATGACCTCTTCGCCGTCTTTTATTCCACCGCCAGCCGGGATTTTGTGACCCAGCACGACCTTTTCGCCGTCATCGTGCATCCGGGGCGCAAAGTAAAAATCGCCCCCCGTCCGGGGCTGCCGAATCGTCCAGCCGGTAAAGCAGCGGGCGACTTCCTGCACATCCTTCTGCGTGTAGCCGCCGTCCACGCCGAGCGTGTGCAGCTCCATAATCTCGCGGGCATAGTTTTCATTGATTCCGCGCGTGCGCTGCGGCGCTTTGGCTGCGTCCTGTTTCGCTGCCTGCCGCTGATTGCGCATTTCAGGCAGCCGGTTCGGGAAGCGGTTGAGTCGTCCAAAGCCGCCCAGGCCTGTCGGATTGCGACGAATCGGACGGTCAATCACATTTGGATTGTTCGGATTGTTGTTCCGGCGCTGCACGCCCTGCGGCGGTTTCGCGTTCGGTGCCATGCTCTGCCAGTTATCCAGATAAAAGAGCATCGCCGTGCTTTGTGCCGTCGCGCGCAGCAGGTCTTCAAACTTATCAAAGACGTGCGGGCGAATCACGTCGCGTTCGTAAGGCGTGATGAACATCCGGCTCGGCCCCTTGCCCGCAAAAACATTGAAGTGATTGAACCAGAAATCGGTCAGCACTTCCTGCAACTGCCGCTCGCTGTAAACGGCGCGAATGATTTTGGCCTGCTGCGCGTCCCACAAGGCCTCCTGCTGCGGCTTCCAGCCCATTTCATTCATCAGGGCGCTGATTTCCTGCCGCCGCCTGGCCAGTTCATCAGGATTGCCTGCCTGGTCCGCTTTCTGCTGTTCACCTGCGGCCTGGGCGTTGTCCTTCTTCTGCGCTTTAAGTTCCTGGCCTTCGGCTTTGAGCGCCTTCACATCAATGCCGCGCGCGAGCAATGCCTGGTTGACTACCGCACCCGGCGGATAGGTCGAAGCAATCTGCTGTGCGCTCATCAGCGCGCTCGGAATGGCCTGTAATTTCTGTTCGGCAAGCTGATCAGCGAGGCGTTCAGGATGCAGTTGCTCGTCGAGAAACTTCTCCCAGCCCGTTTTCATCACCCGCTCAACATCACCCGGACGCGGCCCGAACGTAATCCGATTGAGCAGGTGAACGGCTTTTTGTTCAGCCGTCAGACTCCTGGCGGCTTTGGCCCTGCCCGACCGCGATGCAGACTGTTGCGCCAAACCTGTCGGCCCGCTGCAAACCAGCGCCGTGACCACACACAAAACCAGTAATTTATTGCTTATCACAGATGGTCTCATCATCGAGAACCTCCAATCCCCGGTTATGTTCGATGAAATCAAAGCTCGCTGCCTGGCGTCGGTTCAATCAAAGAGAATTTCGCCAGCGACGATCTGTTAGATAAGAACGGAGTCGTGTTGGGTGTGTAAATTATATGTTGGTTCCAAGGTCGGCCAGAAAAAAAAACACATCCAAGGGCAAAAAAAAAAAAAAAACAGAAAAAAAAAAAAAAAAAAAAAAATAAAAATTTTAAAAAAAAAAAAAACAAAACAAAAAAACAAACAAAAAAATAAAAAAAATTAATTTTAAAATTAA
>CAYWDW010000003.1:0-6950 GCA_964457105.1 uncultured Heliobacteriaceae bacterium | reverse complement strand
GTGTTGGGTGAGAAATTTAGCTGTGGGTTCCGGGACCGGCAGGAAAAACAAGAATAGCTGCCTGAACCTGTGTGACCTCCCCCGAAACCACACACATTCGGGCAGCTATCCTTTTTCTGGTACGGTGCAGGACTGACACCCCATCGCAGTCCCGACTAGATGCTCCCCAACATCTTCCGTATCCGAGCTTTTACCCCAATTTTCTGAAGTGATATTATCGCGTCAGGACAGAGCAACAGTCATACCACAGACCAGACAAGCCGGGTTTTCTTTTCGGGTATAACTGAACCTCTGCATTTTCAAAGGCTATTTGCCATGACCGCAAAATCAGTCAGGGGGATCGGGAGACAGATTGTGTAGCGAAAGCTTGCAAAGCGGCTTTTTCGTTGCTCTGTTTCCGATCAAAGCGTTATTTCACATCACCTGCTGACCGAAGCTGCAATATTCAATCAGGCAGCAGCGTTCGCAATGCGGGTTCTGCGGGCGACAGATTTTTCTGCCGTGACGAATCAGGTTGATGTGCAGCGAATAGTGCTTTGCTTCAGGAATCAGGCTTTCCATCAGCGCGTGAGCCTGAGCGTCGCTGAGCTTTTCGGGGAGCAGACCCATCCGGCGCGTGATGCGAAAAATGTGAGTGTCCATCGGAAAGACCGGAAGTTTGCAGGCAAACAGCAGCACGCACGCTGCCGTTTTAGGCCCGACGCCTTTGAGCGAGAGCAGAAAGTCTCTGGCTGCGCTGACCGGGGCCGCGCGCAGAAATGACAGATCAAGCGCGCCGCGCTGCTCGCGGATAGTGTTCAGAATGTTTTTGATCACGACCGATTTGACGTCGGCCAGTCCGCCGGATTTGATGGCAGCGGCAATTGTTGCAGGTCGCGCCCGGCGCACGGCTTCCCAGTCTGTAAAGCGCCGCTTCAGATTCTGAAAAGCCCGATGGCTGTTTATGTTCGTCGTGGATTGCGAAAGGATCGTGAGAATCAGTTCGTCGAGCGGATCATCAGTGCTGTCATTGAGCGGCGTGCCGTAAACAGCTTCAAGGTGTTCGATGACGTGCCGGACAATGTGCCGTCCGGTTTCGAGGTCGGTGTCAGAAAGAGACGGGGCTTTCATTTCAACTCTCAAATCCTGAATTTCAAATCGCAGTGAATTGGCATTTACCTTACGAGCGCCCGCGCAGCAGCCAGGTTCTGCTCGTCGTCGCGTTCAGCGTCCTGCGGAGTTTCAAGAATGAACGGCAGGCGGCGCAATTTCGGATGATTGAGCAGCCGCGCCAGACCCGCACTGCCGATTGCGCCCAGGCCGATGTGCCAGTGCCGGTCAACCTGTGACTGAAAAGCCGACTTTGAGTCGTTAAAGTGTACCGCCCTGACCCGGTCAAAACCGACCGTGCTGCCCAGTAATTTCAGGGCGCGTCTCGTGGCCTGTTCATCGCGCCAGTCGTAACCGGCGGCGAAGGAGTGCGCGGTATCAAGGCACATCCCGACCGGAACTTCGGGGCAGGTTCTGCCGCAGGCGGCGATGATGTCGCTGACCTGCTCGAAACTGCGCCCGATCTGTTCACCCTGCCCGGCGGTGTTTTCAATCAGAATGTGAAAGCCGGACTGCTGCATCCGTCTGATGAGTCCGGCAGATGCTTCACGAATTGCTTCGGCGCAGTTTTCAATTGCCTGCGCCACGCCTGCGCCGCGTGCGCTGCCCGGATGAACCACCAGGTAATCAGCGCCAATCGCCAGCCCGCGTGCGATTTCATCACGAAACGCCACGATTGATTTGCCGCGAATTTCAGGCGCGCTCGCGGCAAGGTTGATCAGGTAGCAGGAATGAATCACGCACGGATCAAGTCCGGCTTCGGCGCGGGCCGCGCGAAAGGCCTTAACCTCGTCGTCCGAGAGCGGACGCGCCGTCCAGCCGCGCGGGTTGCGCGAAAAAATCTGCCACGTCTGACAGCCTTTCCGTTGTGCTTCAGTGATCGAATTGTGCAGCCCTCCGGCGATGCCTGTGTGAACGCCGAGACGGGGCCGGTGATTTTTACCGGGATGACCAGCGGAGCGTGAATTCATAACGTTTGTCACCGCCTTTGCGACTGTCGTCCACGCGCACGATAGTGCTGTAACCATTGGCGGCGGATGGTTCCTGCACGATGGTAATTGAGCCGCGCCCGTTTGCCGACAGCAGTCTGACATTCACCGGCGCGCGCGGGACCGGCGCGCTGAACGAAGAGCGCGGCTCACGCACCGGCCCGCCGCTCAGATGACGAATTGCTGCGCTCGCCCCGGCAATAATAATTTCATCTGCGCCATCCACCATACCGCTCCAGGCGACGGTGCCGGAACGCAAGGCTCCGGCTTCGATTCGGTTCTGATCGGCGCGGGCGCGGCGTTCAGCTTCAGCGCGGCGTTCTTCTTCCTGGCGGCGCTCATAATCGGCGGCTTCGCGTTTCAATCGCTCTTCGGTCTGACGTCGCAACGCGGCTTCTTCTTCGCGCTCGCGGGCAAGTTCCTGTTCGCGTTTCAATCGTTCGGCCTCGCGTTGCGGATCAGGCGTGGATGGCGCAACCGGCTGTGCCTGCGGCGTGACAGATGGTGCAGGCTGCGGCGCGACGGTTGTGCTGTTCGACTGTCCGGCGGCAAGTTGCCTGGCCAGCGCGTCCTCAAGCCTGCGGGCGTCGGTTTCATTGACCGGGATCATAACCGGTGACAGCGCAGGCGCGGCAGGTTCAGACATAACGACCAGATTGCTGCACAACATTCTGACGCCGGGCAGCGCGCGGATCACGTTTTCTGCGCCGCTCTTTTCGGGCTGATTCAGCGCGTAGCCGTCAATCGTCACGACACCGTCCCGGACCTGAAACTGATAGCGCTGCGCAGCGGCTTCGCGGTTGTAAGCGCCCAGTGCCGCCCTGACCGCTTCGGCAATGGCGTTGTCATCAGACAGCGCAGGCGCGAGGGCAAGCGTTGGGTCGGGCGTGGCCGAAGCCGGAATCAGCGATTGTCGCAATGCCTGTTCGCGCGCCTGAATTTCAGCCTGTCGCGCCATCTCGCGCCGGTAACTGTTCCACAACAGCAGCGCAATGATCGAACCGAAAACCAGAAACCCGATGCCGACAGCCATCAGCATCATCCGGGGCGGCGTGAAGCGCGGCAGGCGCGGCGGTTTTTCAAGCGGCGTGACGTAAACGATCTCTTCGCCCGGCACCACCGGAATCCGCTGCGTCTGCGTTTGCTGTCTGCCCGGAGGAATAATCAGCGGCGGCGCGGCTGCCTGCTGCTGCTGCCCCTTGTGAGCGCGGGCGACAGCATCGAGCGCGCTTGAAACGGTCGGACGTTTGAGTTCAAGTGTCTGCCCGCAGGTCGGACAGACACGCATCATCGGATTCAGCCCTTCGCCGCAGACGGCGCAAATCAGCCTTTCAGACCACATAACAAAACTACTTTCAGGGGCAGCAGGGCAGGTGTGTTCAGATAGTTCGGCGCAGTTCAAGATTGAGCGGGCGCAACACGACTTCGCTCATCCACGCCTGCGCGGGTTGAGCGAGCATGGCGGTAATGACAGAAGCGACTTCTTCGGCAGTCATCGCGTAACCGATGTCGCGCGGTTCAGCCTTTTCCGCCTGAGCCTGATCGGCGCGGCTGGCTGTGCGGGAAAAGTTCGTCGCCACTGAACCGGGCAGCAGCACCGAAACGCGAATGTTGTGATGGCGAACTTCGAGGCCGAGCGCTTCAGTGAAACCGACGACGCCGAATTTCGCCGCGCAGTAAGCCGCCATATTTTTGATTCCGTTGCGGCCCGCGCCGGATGAAATATTGATGATCTGACCGCGGCGCTGCTGTTTCATCGTCGGCAGCACGGCGCGACAGGTCAGAAAGGTTCCGGTCAGATTCGTGTCAATCACCGTGCGCCAGTCATCAAGCGCATAGCCGTCAACTTCGCCGTTCAGGCTCAGCCCGGCGCTGTTGATGAGAATGTCAACGCGCCCGAATCCGTGCAGCGCGACCTGGACGGCGCGTTCGACTTCAAAGGCTTTCTGCACGTCGCAGGCGGCAATCAGCGTCTCCTGTGCGCCGCGCGCCTTTGCTTCTTCGGCGACCTGGGCCAGCGCCGCTTCTGAACGAGCGAGCAGGCAGAGCCGGGTTCCCTGCCCGGCAAGTTCAAGCGCGGTCGCCCGCCCGATGCCGGACGATGCGCCCGTGATGATGACTGCTGAACCGGAAAGCATAATTACGCTGAGGCGGTCTGACCTTTCTTCAGGTGCTTCGAGAAAAATTCAAGCGCGCAGTTCCAGGCGTCAGCCGCGTCCCTGGCGCTGTAAACATCGGGCCGCGTGTCATTGAAAAAGGCGTGATCGGCACCCGCATAAATCTTCACTTCGGCATCCTTGTCGGACTGTTTGAAAGCCGCATCAAGTTTGTTCATCTTCTCAACCGTGATCCATTGATCGCGTTCGCCGCCGATGAACAGCGCCGGACATTTCAAATGCTGAATCACTGACAGGTCATCAGGCATCCCGTAAAAAGGCACCGCCGCTTCAAACTGAAAGTTGCAGGCCGCGAGCAGCGTGTAAACGCCGCCCATGCAGAAACCCGTGATGCCGACGGCTGAAACATCATCAGCGTCGCGCAGGTAGCTGAGCGCCGTTTCAATGCCGGCGAGCGCCTTTTTCGGATCAAGCGCGCCCATCATCCTGGCAGCTTCCTGCGGGTCTTTGGTGGTCGCGCCTTCATAGAGATCAACTGCGGCGGCGATGAAGCCGGCACGGGCGTAGCGTTCGGCAATGTCGCGGATGTGATCGTTCAGGCCCCACCATTCGTGAATGATGATAACTGCCGGGGCCTGCGCCTGCCCGGCCTGTCGCGCCAGGTATCCATTGACTGATTTTCCATTGGCTGTGAAAGTGAAATTGCTGGCATTGATCGTGGACATGGCAGTTCCCTTTCTCGCGCGGGCTGTGGTGATGAATCAGTAATTTGCTGACGCTTTTCGGTGAACCGGAACTATAGCGACAAGCGCACCCTCACGCAAGCAGGCATTTTTTCATTTGAAGACAGCCCCGCGAAGAGCTGCGCTGATTCCTGACTGCTGATACCCGATCCCTGATTCCCTGAAAAAACAGGAGTCAGAAATCAGGCATCAGGAATCAGTTCAGTAGCTCTGCCTCGGCGCGCGCGCCGGAAAATCAAGCCTTGCCTTTGTGATTTTGTTCCATTCATAATGCGGCCCATCACATCAATCATCCCCATTTTCAGGAAGGAACCTGACATGCCCGAAAACATTCTGCTCGACCGGCAGGGCCGGGTTGCGCTCATTACGATCAACCGGCCTGACAAGCTCAACGCTCTGAACGCCGCCACGCGCCGCGAACTGGGCGAAGCGCTCAATGAATTACGCGATGACCAGGAAATCCGCGTGGCCATCATCACCGGCGCCGGCGAAAAGGCCTTCGTCGCCGGTGCCGACATCAACGAATTTGCCGGACGCACCGCTTTGCAGCAGCGCGAGGTGATGAAATCAGGAAGCGGCTTTGGCGCGGCTGATAATTTCACCAAACCGCTGATTGCGATGGTCAACGGTTTCTGTCTCGGCGGCGGCTGCGAACTGGCGATGGCCTGCGACATTCGCGTGGCCAGCGACCGCGCCAGATTCGGCCAGCCCGAAATCAACCTCGGCATCATCCCCGGCGCCGGCGGCACGCAGCGGCTGCCGCGACTCGTCGGTGAAAGCAAAGCCATGCAGATGATCCTGACCGGCGACCTGATTGATGCCCAGGAAGCATTACGCATCGGCCTCATCAGCGAAGTGTTCCCCGCCGCTGACCTCGCAGCCAGGACGATGGAACTGGCGCATAAAATCGCTGAGAAAAGCCCCGTCGCGCTGCACATGGCCAAAGCCGCCGTCAAAAACGCGGCGCGCCTGGGCCTGCGCGAAGGACTCGATCAGGAGATTGATCTTTTTGCGCTCTGCTTCGCCAGTGAAGACAAGGAAGAAGGCGTCAAAGCCTTTCTCGAAAAACGCAAACCCGAATTCAAAGGAAGATAGTCAATCGTCGGTGGTCAGTAGTTAGTGGTCAGTGACAGGCTGCTGAGTGTTGACGACGGATGACGGACTTGCAAACTGCCATGACCAGAATCGCTCCACTCAAACTTTGCATTATCGTGACACTGCTTTCGCTGGCGACGCTGAACGCGAAGGCGTTTCCTGATTTTCTGAAACTCTATGCCGCCGATCCGTACTCGCGGCCTGAGCTGCGCAATCAATGCTCGACCTGTCATCTCAACCCGCAGGGCGGCGGCGAGCGCAACGCCTTCGGCCAGGCCTTTGAAGCTGCCGGCAACAAAATCACCGATGAATTGCGGCGACAGTTCCCCGACCGCTTTCTGCTGCCCGCCGCTGCGCAATCAGCCGCGCCGCCCGTCTCCTTCGTTCAGGGTTCTGATTCGCAGGCGGTCGTCGAAATCAACGGCAGGAAGTTTCTGATTGACACAAAGACCCGCACCGTCAGCGAAGTCACCGAAAGCAAACCGCGCGTGGCGGTCACAACGCCAAAGCCTGCGGCAAAGCCAGCCGCCGCGCCTGAACGCGAGGGCAGCTATCAGCCGATGGATGTGCGGCTCGTCAACCTGCCGACGGCGAAAGCCATTGCGAAACATTCGATGTGGGTTGATTTCACGCATCGCTTTCCGTTCGGTGAATACGACGTGACCGATGCGGCGGGGCTGTTCGGACTTGACGGATTTGCGGTGCCGGCCTTCGGGCTGATTTACGGGGTGACGGACCGCATTCACGTTGGCGCGTATCGCGCTCCGGCAATAGTTGGCGCGCCGATTCAGCTTTACCTCGGCGCGAGCCTGCTTGACGAAAACCGGGGCCATCCGTTCACGGCCATGGCGCACGTCGGCATCGAAGGGCGCGATAATTTTCAGCGCAACTTTACGCCGAGCCTTGATCTCGTGCTC
>CAYWDW010000002.1:16811-37942 GCA_964457105.1 uncultured Heliobacteriaceae bacterium | reverse complement strand
GAAGGCGGCGGGCGCATCGTCGGCGAGGTTTGCCACTTCGCTGACTTCCTGCAATTCCTGACGGGCGCTGATCCGGTTGAAGTCTTTGCTTATGCCGCCGCGACGGACGGCGGACTGAATGACACGCTGAGCGTGGTGATTCGGTTCAGCGACGGATCAACGGGCAACATCAATTACTTTGCGACGGGCGACAAGGCTTTTCCGAAGGAACGCATCGAAGTTTACGGCGGCGGCAGCGTGGCCGTGCTGGACGACTTTCGCGTGCTGGAAACCTGGCGCAACGGCAAACGCAAAGTGACGAAGCGGCTGCAACAGGACAAAGGCTTCGATCAGGAAATCGCGGCGTTTATCGAAGCCGCGCGCAAGGGCGCAGAGATGCCGATCAGCTTTCGCAGCCTGACGCTGACGACCAGAGTCACCCTGGCGATTGAAGAATCGTTACGCACCGGCAGACCGCAAACAGTCTGAAGCAGAAAGGATCACTGACAGTTGGCTGGAATTCGGAATTCGGAATTCGGAATTCGGTAGTCGGTAGTCGGAAGGAAGAGAAGCCGCAGTCTCGCTGCTTCCTGTCATCAGTCATCAGTCATCAGTCATCAGTCATCTGCCATCTTTCTTCCGACTACCGAATTCCGACTACCGACGGGCTGTTTTCTTCAGATTACCTCTTTGTCCACACTCAGTCAGCGAGCCAGGCTCGTCCTTCACACCCTGCCGCATCTGCGCTGGGAGCAGATCGTTTATCGCCCGCTGAGGGTGGCGCAGTTCCGCGCTTATGCTGCCGTGCCGCAACTCGCGGCGCGCTGGCACGCGCTGCCCGAAACTGCGCCTGAACCAGCCGCCGACATCGGCGAACTCTTTCGCCAGATCTTTGACACACAGTTTGCGCACCTGCACCGCCCGCCTGGTGAAGTTCAGGCGCAACTTGAGGACCTGCTGGCCGACCGGTTCACGTTTCTCAATCACACGCTGACGCTGCCGGCGCCTGACTGGAACGAGCGTTACGTCGGCCACCTGTGGAATTATCAGTTGCATTATTTCAGCCGCACGGTGGCGGCGGCACGGGCGCAGCGCGCGGGGCGCGCGGCTGAATGGCAGTCGTGTCAGCAGCAGATTGAAAGCTGGATCGCTCAGGCGCGCATCGGCGTCAGCGACGGGTGGGATGCTTACCCGACTTCGCTGCGCGTGGTGAACTGGATTTATGCGTGGGCGCTGCTCAGTGAAGCGCTGCCCGACCGCGATTTTCTGCGACGCTGGCGGACGAGCATTTATCAGCAGCTTGATTTTCTGAGTAAGCATCTCGAATTGCACCTGCTGGCCAATCACCTGCTTGAGAACGCGAAGGCGCTGGTCATCGGCGGCCTGTTCTTTGCCGATGATGAGCGCGGGCGGCAGTGGCTGGCCGAGGGCGAGCATCTGTTGTGGCGCGAATTCGATGAACAGGTGCTGTCGGACGGCGGACATTATGAACGCTCGCCGATGTATCACGCGCTGGCGCTGGCCGGGTTTCTGGAATGCTTCGCGCTGCTCCGGGCTTTCAGAATGAAGCGCGGCGTGGCGTGGACGATGCCGACCTCAGAGATTGTCAGACGCCTGCGCGCGATGACGCGGTTTCTTGAAGCCATGACTTATCCCGACGGCAGGCTCGCGCTCTTCAACGATGCGGCGAACACTGAAGACGCGAGGCCGCTGCCGCTGATCGAAGCTGCCGCGCGCATCGTGGGCGAAGACGCGGTCTTTCATCAGCCGGTCTTTCCTGAGACGGGCTATTACTGCTGGTTTTCGCGTGATGGCAGCGAACGCATCATCGTTGATGCCGGGCCGCCTTCGGTTGATTACAACGCGGCGCACGCGCACTGCGACCTGCTCAGTTATGAATTGTGGCTTGCTGGTCGCCCGTTCATCGTTGATTCGGGCGTGCATGGTTACGGCGGCGACCGGTTCCGCGAATACGCGCGTTCGACGCGGGCGCACAACACGGTGATGTTTGACGGGCAGGAGCAGTCAGAGTTGTGGGGCACGTTTCGCCTCGCCCGGCGCGCGGCCATGCTCGGCGTCGAAGTCAGCGGCGAAGCGCAGCAGTGGAGCTTTGAAGGCGCGTGCCAGCCCTATTTTGACCGGCGTCTGATTCATCGCCGCCGCATCCTGCGCATGACCAATGGCGAATGGGTCATCGAAGACACAGCGCGCGAAGGCCGCGCCCGCCGCGCTGAAAGTTTCATTCACCTGCATCCTGACATCAGCGCCCGCCGCCTCAAGCCTGACAGTTTGACCATCGCCTGTCAGAGCGGCGATGCCGTGTTCATCATCGAACCGTTTGGTGTCACCGGCGTCGAAATCGTCAGCGGCGCTGCCGCGCCGGTGCAGGGCTGGCGCTTTCCTGAATTCGGCGTCGCACAACCGGCGCCGACCATCTGTTTCACTTACGAGGTCGAAGAAGGCCGCAGCTTCGGTTACAGAATCCGCCCCGCCCGTTGAGTCGTTATCGCCATGCGAATCACTTTTCTTTGTCAGTATTTTCCGCCTGAAATGGGCGCGCCGTCGGCCCGCACTTATGAACACGCGCGGCACTGGGTCAGCCAGGGGCACGAGGTCACGGTCGTGACCGGATTCCCGAATCATCCGACCGGCATCATCCGGCCTGAATATCGCGGGCAGTTTGTCCGGCGCGAACAGGTTGACGGCATTGACCTGCTGCGCACGTGGATTTACTGCGCGCCGAACAAGGGCTTTTTCAGGCGCGTCCTCAACTTTCTCTCGTTCTTTTTCTCGGCCTTCGTGCTGGGCGGACTGCTGACGCGGCGGCCTGACGTGGTGATTGGCACGTCGCCGCAGTTTTTCTGCGCGGTGTCGGCTTACCTGCTGAGCCTGCTCAAGCGGGTGCCCTTTGTTTTTGAAGTGCGCGACATCTGGCCGCAGTCGGCCATTGAACTGGGCGCGCTGAAAAATCCGCTGATTATTCGCGCGCTCGAAGCGATTGAAAGGCTGATGTATCGCCGGGCCGCGCTGATCGTCATCGTGGCTGAATCAACGAAACCTTACCTGCTGGCCAAAGGTATTCCGGCTGACAAAATTGCGCTGATTCCGAACGGCATTGATCCGCAATATCTCGAACAGGCACAGGCTGCCGATGGCGACAGCGTGCGCGCCGAAACCGGGTTGCAGGACAAATTCATCGTCTCTTACATCGGCACGCACGGCCTGTCGCACGCGCTCGACACGGTGTTGCAGGCGGCGGCGCAGTTGCGCGCTGACGCGACGATTCATTTTCTTTTTGTCGGCGAAGGCGCTGAGAAAGACCGGCTCAGGCAGATGGCGGCTGAACTGCAGCTCGACAACGTGACGTTTCTGAAAGAGCAGCCGCGCGAACGCCTGCTCGATTTTTATCGCGCCAGCGACGCCAGCCTGGTGCCGCTCAGGCGACTCGACATTTTCAAAAAGGTGCTGCCGTCCAAGATCTTTGAGCTGATGGGCACCGGCTCGCCGATCATTTGCAGCGTCGAAGGCGAAGCGGCGGCCCTGATTCAGCGCGCCGAAGCTGGTTTGTGCATCGAGCCGGAAAACGCCGCAGCGCTGATTACTGCCATCAGACGACTGCGCGCCGATGCATCACTGCGAGCGCAACTCGGCGCGGCTGGCCAGCGTTTTGTGAAAGTCCACTTCCTGCGTTCCGTCCTCGCTGAAAAGTATGCCGCCGCTTTGCGGACGGCTCTGAGTGGCCATCACTCAGGCCGCAGGCGCCGGCTGAATGAACCCGAAGCCGCCGAAGTGCGCGCTTCACACGTTGCCGGCAACTGACCTGCCACTGACTACCGTTAACGCCACCGAATCAGGTCCCGCCCCTCGGTTCCTGCGCTATGCGTTCTTACATTATTCTGTTTGCCGTTTCACTGCTGCTCTCGCTTTTCATCACGCCGTTCGTGCGGCGCAAGGCAATTCAATGGGGCGCGGTTGACGTGCCCGGCGGACGGCGCATTCATCAGCGTCCGACGCCGCGCCTGGGCGGCATCGCCATCTTTCTGTCGTGCCTGCTGTCGCTGCTGCTGGTGCCGCTGTTCCATAACATGGTCAGCGATGTTTTCAGGGACAACCTGCCGGTCATCATTGCGATTCTGGTGCCGGCGACGACGGTTTTTCTGCTCGGCATTTATGACGATCTGCGCGGCGTCAGCGCCACGACGAAAATGGCCGGGCAGGCGCTGGCGGCGGCGATGATCTGGTTGCTCGGCTTTCGCATCGAAGTGCTTTCGATTCCGTTTGGCGGCGTCTGGGAACTGCCCCTCGCGCTGAGCTTCGCCATCACGGTCTTCTGGATCGTGGGCATTACGAACGCCTTCAATCTGATTGACGGCATTGACGGCCTGGCGGCGGGCGCTTCGATCTTTGCGCTGCTGTCAATTCTGATTTTTTCCATCGCACAGGGAAATCCTGAAATCAGCCTGATTGCCGTGGTCCTGGTGGGCAGCTCGCTCGGCTTCCTGCGTTACAACTTCAACCCGGCGACGATTTTTCTGGGTGATTCGGGCAGCCTGTTTCTGGGCTTTATGGCGGCGGTGCTGTCGCTGGTCGGGTCGCAGAAAGGCTCGACGATTGTGGCGATTGCGATTCCGCTGGTGTCGTTCGGGCTGCCGGTGATGGAAACAGGGCTTTCGATGGTGCGGCGCTTTCTGAACGGGACGCCGCTTTTTGGCAGTGATCGCGGCCACATTCATCACATGCTGCTGCGGCGCGGGTTCAATCAGCGGCAGGCGGTCATTCTGCTTTACGGCGTGTGCGCGCTGTTTTCGCTTTTCGGGCTGATGCTGCTCAATCCGGCGCGCAGCCTGGCGGCGCTCGTCTTTTTCGTTCTGGGCGTGGGCATCGTGTTCGGCGTGCAGCACCTGCGCTACGCTGAATTCAGCGAACTCGGCAGTCAGATCCGGCAGGGCGTGGCGCGGCGGCGGCGCGCGCTGGCCGTCAACGTCAAAGTGCTGAAGGTCAGCCATGAACTGAATGAAGCGCGCTGCCTGGATGATTTCTTTGGCGCGCTGGGCGAGATGCTGGCCGTTAATGAATTCGATTGCGCGGTGCTTGAAGTCAGCGCTTCAAGATCTTCAGCGCCCGCCCGCCTGACAGATTACCCGGCCACTTACGGCAGCCTTCCGGCGCGCGATGACAGCCAGGTCTTCTGGACCTGGGAACGTGGCGACACACCGCTTGAAGAGGTGCTGGAATCGGAACAGTTCTGGACGCTGCGACTGCCGCTGACCGATGAACAGGGTCGCGGACTCGGCGCGATGACTTTTTATCGCTGCCTGCTTGACGGCGAACCGGCAATTGATCTGAAAAACCTCTGCGGCCCGTTGCAGCGCGAACTGAGCAGCGCGCTCAGTTGCCTGCTGGCTGAGCCGGTCACGGAGCCGCGCGACTTCACCGTGCAGAGTCCTGAATTCGGCCTGAATCAGGCGGGCAGCTAAACACCTCGTCGTGACCCAAACTTTTGCGCGGAACGGCTCGTCACATTTTCAGCCCGCCTTCGCGGGCTGAAAACCGAAGCGCGCTTTTCGCGCAAAAGTTTGGGTAATGACAAGAGCTAAACACCGTGACAGTCCGCTTCGTCGAGCGAGCGCCATGGGCTGCCGTGCCGGGGCGCTCGCTCAACGAAACGGACTGTTTCACCTGTGCGGGTGCGCGCGCAATTTTTCAGCGCATCAGCGGAATGAATTCCTGGTCGTCCTGCTGCTCGCGCTCCCAGCGCAGAAAGTCAAAATATCCGCATCGCTTCGTCAACGGATATTCACGACACACGCCAGGCCGGTGTTCATAGATCGTGCAGCGGCGCTTTTCCTGATCGAAAAACAGGCAGGTGCTTTTGAAGACGTGATCGGCCTTGTGCCGCAGCACGCGATAGCCGTAACCCGGAATGAATTTCGTAAAGCGTCCTTCAGCCTCTTCCGGCGTCAGATTGAAACGCCGCGCCAGTCGCCCGATGTCGCGCTTCGTGACGAGAATCCAGTCATAGGAGCAGCAGTAGCCGGGACATTGTGTGCAGTCGTAAGCGGGCTTCGTCTTTTTCAGAATCGGTAGTTCGGTTTTGGCCATAGACGGGCAGTAGTCAGTTACTGGTTAGTGGTCTGCGCAGGTGTTTGCGACGCCTGATTGGTCCACGCAGCGGACGGATTCAATCTTTGTCCACGCAGCGGATTCAATAGCAGCGAGTGCAACGCAGACGGATTCAATCTTTGTCCGCGACGCAGACGGCTTTAATACTTGTCAGCGAAGCGGACGGATTCAATAGCGGCGGGTGCAACCCGCCAAAGCGGACAAACAGATTTCCCGACTCTGAAAGAGTCGCATTGTTATTCATCGGTGCGTCCCCTTCAGGGACGGTGTCGTGTGGCACGCTTCGGCGGGTTGCACCCGCCGCTATTGAATCTGTCCGCTTCGCGGACAAGAATCCAGCACCTGTTTTCAAATTCTCTTCGGCGCAGAAGAAACATTCGGCATCTTTACGTATAGCGGTTTTCAGGTGCGTGCGCCCGGAACAGCACAGGGAGCGGTCGCGCCCTGCCCTGTGCCGACTCGTGTTCCATACGTGTCAGCACCAGCGACCACTTATTGCTTCCAGAACAGTTCATCGGCATTCCAGAGCGAACGCGGCGGCAGGAAGCTTGAGCGGAAATTGCCCAGCTTCACTTTTGCGCCTGACACGAAATGGCGCACGACGAGCGGAATCATCGGCGCCTGCTCGGCAAAGATGCGCTGCGCCTGGTTGAATTCTTCGCGGCGTTTGCTGACGTCGCTTTCCACCGCCTGCTCGCTCATCAACTGATCGAGCTGCTTTTCCCATTCGGCCACCGCCGCTTTCTGATTGATGAACCAGAAGCGCTGCTGCCCGCCGGTTTTGAGCACCGCATTGAGCGTTGACGGATCAGTATCCGATGGCGAAATGCCGTGAATCGCGGCTTCGTATTTCAGCGATTTGCGATAGAGTTCGCTGAAGGCTTTGTCTTCAATCGGCGTGACACTGACCTTGATGCCCAGCTTCGCCAGGTCTTCCTGAATCATCGTTGCCATCTGCTTGCGCACGGCCACGCTTTCAGCCACCGCCAGCGTGAATTCGACCGGATGGCCCCCCGCATCAAGCAGCGGCGCGCCGTTCTCGCCCGGCCTGAACCCGGCTTCCTTCAGCAGCTCCTGCGCCTTCTTCAGATCAAAATCGTAAGCCGGGATGTTGTCATTCACCCACGCCTTGTTGCCCGGCGACACCGCGCCTTTGAGCGGCGTGCCCAGGCCGCGCAGCACATTCTGAATGATCGCCGCGCGGTCAATCGCGTGCGCCATGGCCTGGCGAAATCTGACATCAGTAAACCAGGCGCGTTTGACCGGATCAACCAGCGGTCGGCCATCGCTGCCCTTGCCGTCACTGAGATTGAACCAGAAATAATCGGTCTGAAGTCGCGGGCCAAGATCGCGCAGCGCAAACGCGCCGGTCTGATCCTTCATTGTTGCGTAATCAGCCGGGCGAATGTCGTCAAGCACATCAAGCTCGCCGTTCTGAAATTTCAGCGCCGCCGTGTTCGCATCTCCGATGACTTCAATCACCACTTCATCAAGGTAAGGCAGTTGATTGCCGCTCGCGTCTTTCTTCCAGTAATGCTCGTTGCGTTTGAGCACGGTGCGCTGACCGGCGACATATTCCCTGAGCGTGAACGGCCCGGACACCGCGAAATCAGCGGGCGCGGCGGCCAGGCTCCATTGTTTGTCAACCTCGCCTTTCGTGTAGGCCGCTTCGAGTTTGTGACGCGGCAGCACGCCGACGTTGTAAAGATAAGGTTCAATCGCGGCGACCGCGTGCGGCAGTTCAAGTTTGATGGTGCGCTCATCCACCTTTGCCGCTTTCATCGGCTGACCATCAATCAGCATCGCATCATAAAAGGCCGGTGGATGCAGCTTTTCATCAGCGAGCAGCTTCAGCGTAAACAGCACGTCATCAGCCGTCAGCGGCGCGCCGTCAGAAAACTTCAGCCCGTCGCGCAATTTGACCGTAAACGATTGGCCGCCGTCGCCAGCCTGCCACGATTCAGCCAGGCCCGGCACATACTGCTGCCGGTCGTGATCGAATTCAGCGAGCCGCGCGCTCATCGTAAAAAAGCTGATGTTCAGGCTGACCGCATCAGCCGCCATCAGGTAATTGAAACTCTGTGGCGCGCTGCGCTCTGCCACCACGAGCCGCCCGCCACGCGCGCCGGTCGTGCGTTCGCCGCCCGATTGGGGTGATGAATCCTGCCGACAGCCAGCCAGGGCCAGCAGCACAACAAACAATCCGATGAACAGAAATTTCCTGCGCACTGATCAACCTCCGCAGTGTGAAAACAACATTCAGTCAGCGTAGAAAAGAAGGAAGAAAATGGGGCTGGCCCGAAAGCGTGCGAATTAGAGCATGAGCCTCAGGATGAAGTAAAGCCGCGTCTTTTCAGCCCAGGGTCAATTCATTCTTCCTTCGGAGCGCAGGCAGCCTGCCTGCCGGGCTTGCAGGCCCGTGCCTTCATCGAAGCAGGCAAGCTGCCTGCGCTCCGAAGGAAGAATGAATTGACCCTGTTTGCGTCTTCGCCAGGCCATCACTTCAGATGTCCGGCGGGTCTGACGTGACGGCCTTCACGGCTGACGAGCGCATCGCCCAGATCCGCGCGGGCGCGTTCGGCAAAGGTCATCAGCTTTTGCACTACGTCAGGATGTTCACCGGCCACATCGGTTGATTCGCTGATGTCTTTGTCGAGATCATAGAGCGCCAGCCCGATCCGGCCCTGCTGCGTTTTGCCGGGCAGGCCGCCGCTGCCCTGTTCCGGCACGTCGCGGTAAGGATGCGGCAGGTGCAGCTTCCATCTGCCGCTGCGCACGGCGTGCAGTTCAGCGCCCCAGTAAAAATAGAGCGCGTCGTGCGGGTCAGCGGCCACTTTCGCACCTGAAAGCAGCGGCCAGATGTTGCGCCCGTCAATGATGCGGTCTTTCGGCAGCGAGGTTTCGGCGAGGGCGGCGATGGTCGGCAGCAGGTCAATCGTCATCGCCGGGCGATGCGCCGTGCTGCCTGCCGGAATCCGCTTTGGCCAGCGCGCAATGAACGGTTCGCGCATGCCGCCTTCAAAGGCCGTGCCCTTGCTGCCACGCAACGGCCCCGTCGAACCGGCGTGATCGCCGTATTCACGCCACGGGCCGTTGTCCGAAGTGAAAATCACCAGCGTCCGGTCATCAAGGCCGTTGCGTTTGAGCGCCGCCAGAATCTGCCCGACCGACCAGTCAAGCTCTTCGATCACGTCGCCATACAACCCGCGCGCGGTTTTGCCCTTGAATTTGTCCGAGACAAACAACGGCACGTGCGGCATCGAATGCGGCACGTACAGAAAAAATGGTTTGTCGCGGTGGCGATCAATGAAATTGACGGCGCGTTCGGTGTACCACGTCGTCAGTTGCGACTGATCGGGGTCGAGTTTGATCACCCGGTCGCCCTCGATCAGCGGCAGGTCCGGGTAGTAATTTTTGTTGAGCGGATGTTTCGGCCACATATCGTTTGAATAGGGCAGGCCGAAATATTCATCGAAGCCGTGATGCGTCGGCAGAAACTGCGGGTAATGGCCAAGATGCCACTTGCCGTAAATCGCCGTCGCATAACCGCGCGGTTTCAGCACCTCGGCAATCGTTTTTTCAAAGTCGTTGAGACCATACTTTGCCGTGTGATCGAGCGCGCCGCGAATGCCGATGCGGTTGGGATAACAGCCCGTCAGCAGCGCCGCCCGCGACGCTGAGCAAACAGCCTGCGCGGCATAGAAATTCGTCAGCCGCAGGCCTTCGCGCGCCATGCGATCAAGATTCGGCGTGGCATAACCCGTCGCGCCAAAGCTGCCGATGTCGGCATAACCAAGATCGTCAGCCAGAATGATGACGAAGTTCGGCGGGCGCTTTGCCGACAACACCGAAGGCGGCAACTGACCAATGGCGGCGATCAGCAGCAGGCACGTCAGCAGGCAGGGAGCGATGGTTTTCATTCTGTCCATGTTCTTCTCCGGTCAGTCTGTTTTTTCGGGCAGCTTCACCAGTCTGAAGCCGTTGTTTTCATGCAGCGTTTCAAATCTGACGGTGGAGGCTTTGGGCAGCACGGCATAACCCGCGTGATATTTTTTGCCGAGCGCGATCAACTCGTCCGCCGTGAGCGCAGCATAAGCGCTGTTGAGCGGCTTGCGGTTTTTGAAGCCGCCTTCGGTGGCGAGTTTGCCGCCGGTCAGGTCTTTCATTCGCTCGAACCATTCAGCCATCTCCAGCGCGCCGTCAGGATTGATTTTGAATTCGACCACATTCGAGCGGTTAGTCAGCACTGTAAAACCGTCACTGGCCGGCGGCGTCAGGTAAACAGTGTCGCGCGGGCCATTGGCTTTGATCCAGTTGCACATTTTCACCCAGGAGCTTTGGCGGTCGGCATAACGCCGCACGCCGAAATAAAATTCGCGCTCAGGGTTGGTGCGCGCCTGATAAATTCCCCAGCCGAGCGCGAGCAGCATCAGGCCGACATTGATGACACTGCGCCACCTGCCGTCAGCCCTGAGGTTGATGAACAGAATCACGCTGAGCGCGCCGAACACCGTGATCAGCGGGCTGAGGCGAATGAATTGAATGCTCGCAATCCTGTCCTGCCGGATCAGGTAATAATCGGTGAAATGAACGAGGGCCAGCGCCACCAGCATCAGGGTCAGGGCCAGCAGCCCGCCGATCAGGCGCGCTTCGTCACGTTTCATTCGCTTCAGCCAGCGCCACACCACGAACTGCGCGATCACGTGACCGCCAGTCCACAAACCATGCGCGGCTGACATCAGCGCGAAATGATGCGGGTGGCGAAAGTCAATGTAAGCGGCCAGCGAATAGGCCGTCGTCGCCGGTTTGAGCAGTCCGCGCTGCATCATTTCCAGCAGGTGCAGCACGGCGAACGAGGCCGGCAGCAGATACAGCAGCGCCAGCCTGACTGATTCCTTCAGGCCGAATGATTTCAGTCTGACCACATAAAATGGCGCGATCATCAGCGTGCAGGTGACGCCGATCTGCAAATGAAACAGCACGGCCAGGCCGGCCCACCAGGCCGCCAGCCGCCAGCGTTCATTGAGCAGCGCCGCCGTCGCCAGCAGCACAAACGAATGCGCAAACAGCGGCGGCTGAATTTCAGGATTGCCGATGAAAGTGTTCTCTTCGAGTCCGAGGCCGGTCCACAAAAAGCCCGTTGCCAGAAAGAGGCCGGCGGCGACAAAGGCCGTCAACGACAGGCGCAGCGTGCGGCACAGATGCCAGAGCGAAGTTGACAGGAGCAGCGCGCCAGCCACGTGCAGCAGAATCAGGGCGCGGTCTTCGCCCATCAGCTTTGACAACCCGGCAATCAGATACGCAAAGACGCGATGATGATAAAGCCGCAGTGCGATATTGAAATCGCCGGGCAGGTAATGCGGGTCGAGGATGCGCCGCACGACCGGCAGCAGGCCGGCGTGATTCGAGTCGCCGAGGCTGATGCCGCCGTTGAAGCTGACACAGAGTGCGGCGACGAGGCCGATGCACACAACCGTCAGTAACGCTGTCAGGCGGCGTCCGGCGCGCGCGTCATTCGACATTTTTTCAATCTGCCACATTCCCTGCATCCGTTTTCAATGCTGCCCGGCGCTGATTCGGCAGCGCCAGCAGCAGCAGGCCGAGCAGCGTCCAGAACAGCATGCGCAGCTTGCGGTAAACAGCCATCGTGACGCCGCTCAGCGCGCCGAAGCCCAGCGCCGCCGCCAGCAGCCGGGTGCCCGCTTCGTCCACGCCGATCTTGAGCGGCACAAAGGCGAACACAATATTGATCAGCCGGTTGAGAGCTTCAAAAATGAAGGCCGCCATCAGGCCCGGCGGTTCGCCGAGCAGCCGCAGCATAATCCATATTTCCAGCACGCCGAGCAGGTGAAAGCCCGCTTCGCACAGGCCGAGCAGCGCGAAATCGCGCGGACGCCGCCGGTAAAAATTGAGCGTGTGGCTTTCGATCCGGTAAAGATGATGAAGCTGATGATCCAGCCAGCGACCGCTGCGCCGCTGCCCGATCAGGCGTCTCAGCAGGCGCCGCGCGATTGACACCGGCGACCAGCGCTGAATCAGCACCATGGCCGCCACGGCCAGCAGGACCAGCAACCCCGCCAGCGCCGCCAGGCTGATTGTGCGCAGCGTCGGGCTGAGCGCAAAGCCGGCCAGCAGCAGCAGCGCTCCGGCAATCATCATCACCCCGCACGACAGCAGATAACTCAGAATTTCAAGCGACAGCGACGAAGCCGCGTGCGCAAACGGCAGCCGCCCGCTGAAAAAGACCAGCCGCGCCGGTTCCGCCAGCAGCGGCCCTGCCGTCGTCAGATTGCCAATCGCATCACCGATCAGCCGCGCCCGCCAGACCGTGAAAAATCCGACGCGCCGGTCCGCCACCGGCATACACCGCAACCACGCCCATGCCCGCATCACCGGGCGCAAACCTGAAACCAGGATCAGCCACGCAAACCCCGGCCCGGCTGAGCGCACACGTTCGAGCAGCTCCTGCCACCCGGCCTGCCTGATGACATACACAAACAGCGCCAGCCCGGCCAGCAGTGAAATGACAGTCATCAGGTAAGCGCGACTTTTCATCAGCAGGTCACTCAGTTCAGAGTGGCTTTCAATCAGCGGGCTGAGCTTTGGTCAGAGTTTCGCCTTCCGGCAATTTTTGCGGCAGCATCGCCACTGCCACTGCGCCAATCACGGCGAGGCCAATCAGGGCGGCAAATCCGTTGACGTAATTGCCATTGATCCGGTGCAGGTATCCGACCAGCATGGGCGCGAGGGCTTCGGCCAGCCCGTCGGCAGTCAGAATGATGCCCATCACGCGGCCCATCACTTTCAGGCCGAACAGGTCTGCCGCCATCAGCGGAATAATCATGTAATCGCCGCCGAAAGCGATGCCGAACGCCACCGCAAAAACATAAATCACGCCCGGCGTCGAAACGAAATAGAGCAGCGGAATCGCCGCCGACACCAGCACATAGATCAGCAGCATCACATACTTTCGCGGAAAGCGGTCAGCCAGCCAGCCCATCAGCAGCCGCCCCGCGATGCTTGAGGCCAGCACCAGCGTAATCACATTGGCCGCCATCGCCTGCGAATACTTCAGGTCGAGACCCATAAAAAGTTTGAGGTGCTGATTGGTGCCGCCGACCGCGCCGATGGAACACATGCTGCCAATCGCCAGCAGATAAAAGGCCGGAGTTTTAAGCACGTCGCCAATCGGCACCGGCGCAGCTTTCTGTTCGTGATAATTTTCGGGCGCTTCTTTGATGAACCAGGTGGCCGGAAAGGCAATGGCAATCATCAGCACGCCGAGCAGCGCGAGCGCCTGATGCCAGCCGAACCTTTCAGCCAGCAGCCGCGCCAGTTGCGGCACCAGCATGCCGCCCACGCCGATGCCGATGTAGGCAATGCCCATCGCCCGGCCCCGCGCCCGGTCAAACCAGCGCGACAAGAGTACCTGATTCGGCAGCGGCCCGCCGCAGACATAACCGAGCGCGTTGAAAAGATAGAAAAAATAAAACATCCACAGCGCCGTCATCTGCCCCAGCCCGATCAGCGCCACGCCGCCCATGACGATGCCGGCCAGCATCATCCGCCGCAATCCGAAACGGTCAATGATCCACCCGGCAAGAAAACCGAACAGCGGCCCGACCACGATCTTGCCGAAGGCATTGCCCGAAGTCACCGTGTCGCGCGACCAGCCGAATTCCCGCACCATAAAATCGTAAAAAAACGGCAGGCCGTAAAACGACAGCCCGACCAGCGCAAAGAGATTGAGGAAGGCCGTTGCCGCTGCCTGGGTTTGTCTGTTGCTGAGTTGCCTGTTCATGCGCGTCACCTCCAATGCACCGGTCTTGTTTTCACCGCTCAGACTCAGCCGCAGGAACGGCCTCATCCTCCGGCTCAGGGCGGTCGCCGGACTCGTTTGTTTTCTGGTTCAGCCTGAAACGGAAACACTCTGGCAGGAACAGTCGTCAGGCTAATGCCTGATGGCGCAGAGGGCAAGAGCGCAGATGAGCAAACGGTACAGGGAGCGGTAGCGACCTGGTACTCCCGGCGTGTGCGCTTTCCGAGTTCACCAGGTCGCTACCGCTCCCTGTACCGCACGCGGACTGTCTTGTCCACGCACGGGGCGCGTGCCGGTGGTTGGACAGTCCCAGGTTTCGCGGCTATAGTCTGTGCAATCGTAATTCTCCCCTGCTTCCTGCGGTCTGAGGTTTGCACTGTGTTCCCCGACACAGTGAAGTGAGAGATAATCCGCAGCGCAATCAACCATGGTCAGAACCGACGCACAGCCGGAGATCATTCCGCACCTGGGGCCGCACGCGCCTGAACTGATGAACGCGCCGTACGCCCTGGCGGCTGCAGCGGTGGCGCAGGTGCAGGGCGTCAATCCGGCCACCGGGCTGAGCCGCGATGAAGCCGCGCGGCGACTGGCGCAGTTTGGCGCAAATGCCATTCAGCAGATTCGCCCGCGTGCGGCGTGGCGGTTGCTGCTGGATCAGTTCGCCAGCCTGATTATCGGCCTGCTGGCGGTGGCCGCGCTCGTCGCGTTTCTGACCAGCGATGTGGTCGAAGGCCTGGCCATCGTTGTGGTGCTGATGCTGAATGCGCTGATCGGCTTTGCCATGGAATGGCAGGCCGGGCGGGCGCTGGACGCCTTGCGGCGCGCGGCGCACACGACGGCGCGGGTGCGGCGCGCGGGCCGCGAAACGATGCTGGACGCGCTGGCGCTGGTGCCGGGCGATGTGGTGGTGCTTAATCCCGGTGATCGTGTGCCGGCTGATATGCGATTGTTTGAAGCGGCGGGTTTGCGCACTGAAGAATCGGCCCTGACGGGTGAAAGCGCGAGCGTTGAAAAGTCAGTGGCTCCGGTGGCGGCTGACGCGCCGGTGGCCGAACGGCATTCGATGCTTTACCTCGGCACGAGCGTCACCGCCGGGCGCGCCGTGGCGATAGTGACGGCTACGGGCGGGCAGACTGAACTTGGCCGCATTGGCAAACTGGTGGCTGAAGCGCCGGATGAACCGACGCCGCTGGAGCAGCGCCTGGCCACGCTGGGGCGACAACTGGTGTGGCTGATGCTGGCGATTATGGTGGTGGTCGTTGTGGCCGGCATCCTGCGCGGTGACAACTGGTGGCTGATGGTTGAGGTGGCCATCAGCCTGGCCGTCGCCGCCGTGCCGGAAGGCCTGCCCACGGTGACGACGCTGATTCTGGCGATGGGCGTGTTACGCATGGCGCGACATCGCGCGATTGTGCGGCGGCTGCCGGCAGTTGAAACCCTGGGCAGCGCCACGATCATCTGCACCGACAAGACCGGCACGCTGACCGAGAACCGGATGACCGTCATTGAATGCCGCCTCGCTGATGGTCGCGTCGTCAGGATTGATGAACAGCCCGACATTGACAACGACGAACTGTTATTTCGCACTGTGCGCGCCAGTGTGTTGTGCAACGAAGCATCGGTTGAGACGCAGGCCTCAGGCGTGACGCGCACGATTGGTGATCCGACTGAAACGGCATTACTGGAAAATGCCCGGCAGCTTGGCCTGAAGGTCAGTAAATTGCGCGCTGATTATCAAAAGCTCGCTGAAATTCCGTTCGATGCCGTGACGAGGCGCATGCTCACGGTGCATCGCGCGCCCGACGGGACGCAGCTTTATTCACTCAAGGGCGCGCCTTCAGTCGTGCTGAGCCTGTGTCGTGATCTGTGTGGCCGCGATGGCGAAATCAGGCCGCTGGATGAAGCGGCCCAAAGGCGGCTGCTGGCGACCAACGACGCGATGGCTGATCGCGCGCTGCGCGTGCTGGCGCTGGCTGAAAAGCGACTGCCGCCCGGCGAGCCAGGGCCGGACTGGTCTGCGCGCGATTTCACCTTTCTCGGTTTGATCGGGATGATTGATCCGCCCCGCGCCGAAGTGCCGCAGGCCGTGGCGCAGGCGCACGCGGCAGGCATTCGCGTCGTCATGCTGACGGGCGATCAGAGCAACACGGCGCGGGCGATTGCGCGGGCCTTGCGGCTCAACGATCACACCGATCCGCTGGTGCTGCACGCCCGCGACCTTGACGGCACCGATCACACGGCGCTGGCCGATCTGGCGCGGCGCGCTGATGCGTTTGCGCGCGTTTCGCCGGAAGACAAAATGCGCATCGTGGAAGCGTTGCAGCAGACCGGCGAAATCGTCGCGCTGACCGGCGACGGCGTCAACGATGCGCCTGCGCTTAAACGCGCCGACACCGGCATTGCGATGGGGCAGCGCGGCACCGAAGTCGCCAGGGAAGCCGCGGATGTCGTGCTGACGGATGACAACTTCGCCACGATTCTGCACGCGATTGAAAGCGGACGGATCATTTATGCCAACATCGGCAGGTTCGTACACCTGATGTTTTCAAAGAACCTGGCCGAAGTGCTGCTGATCTTTGCGGCGCTGCTGATTGGCTGGCCGCTGCCGCTGCTGCCGTTGCAGATTCTGTGGATCAACCTGGTGACTGATCTTTTTCCAGGCCTTGCGCTGGCGGTTGAGCCGGGCGCGCCGGATGTCATGCGCCGCCGCCCGGCTTCGCCGCAGGCATCGTTGTTGTCGGCTGATTTCATCAGACTGATTGCCTGGCAGGGTGTCATGCTGACGGCCATTATGATGGGCGCTTACGGCTGGGCGCTGCATGAATACGGCCCCGGCGCGCACGCGCGCACGATGGCCCTGTTTGCGCTGATTGGCGCGCAGCTTGGTCATATGTTCAACTGCCGTTCGCGCACGCGGTCGGTGTTTGACGGGCTGTTTCGTAATCCGTATGTCTGGCTGGCTGCGGCCCTGGTGGTTTCGCTGCAACTGCTGGCGGTCTGGTCTGGCCCGCTGGCGCGCGTGCTGGATGTGACCCGGCTGACAATGACCGACTGGCTGGTCACGGGTTTGTCAGTCATCAGCCCGGTGCTGATCGTTGAAATCACCAAGCTGGTCGCGCGCCGCCGCCTGGCGCAGCAGCCGCAGGCTGAGAAGGAAATTATGACCTGACCCGCATCAATCACGAGGAGTATCTGATGTCTCGACCAACTCATATTCTGCGACACGAACATCGCGTCATCGAGCAGGGGCTGCGCGCCCTTGACGGCCTGTGTCTGACGCTGAGAGCCGGTGGCCGTGTGCCGCCTGAAGCGCTGAGTCAGATGCTTGATTTCATTCAGAACTTTGCCGACCGCTTTCATCACGCGAAAGAGGAAAACTGGTTTCTGCCCGCGCTGAAAGAAGCAGGCGTGCTGGATGAAGGCGGCGCACTGGCTTTTCTGAAAAAGGAACACGAGATGGAACGCCACCTGCTGGCCGAGATTGAACTGGCGACGGAGGAATATCGTTACGACGATGCGGCGGCGGCTGATAATTTTGTCAATGCCGCTGTGCAGTTCCGCGATCACCTGATCGGGCATATGCAGCAGGAAGAATCGCTGATCTTTCAACTGGCCGAGGAGATGCTTGATGAATCAGTCAAGAGCGCGCTGATGCAGGCCTTCGCACAGGAAAATGCCAGGGCCGGAGATGGTCTGATGAAGCGTTACGAACAACTTGCTGAAGACCTGGAAAAAGCCTGGGCCGTGTGACCGTCACCAAAGCAGACAGCCCCGAATCAATCCGAACTTTCACAAATGAGTGCAGGGTCCAGTAGGCGAGCGTGAGCGAGCGCCCGGACCTGTCATCAGGGCGCTTGCTCACGCGCGCGGACTGTCCCGGTGTTTAGCTGAACAACAGCCGTCGCAGATTGCCGCCAAGGATGGCCTGCGCCTGTTCCTCGCTGATGCCAGCCTCAAGCAGCGCATTGATCTGCGTGTGAAAGATTTCGGCATGCCAGCCGCGCGGGAAGAATGACGAATCCGTGCCAAACAGCAGCCGCTCGGGTCCCAGCACGGCCAGCGCTCGCTTGAAAATCACCGCCAGATCAACCGGCGCAGCTTCGTAAGCCATCCATTTGTTGCTGCTCGAAGTGTCCACATAAACATTCGGACACAGATCCGCCAGCAGCATCGTTTCGCGGAACAACCCTGCGCCGAAACTCGGCACGATAAAACGCGCCCGCGCAAATTCAGCCGTCACCCGGCACAACTCAAGCGGATTGCCCCGGCGAATGTCGAACGGACTCGGCAGTTGCAATTTCTTTCGCACGCCGACCGACAGCGCGCCGCAATGCACAAAGACTGCGGTGCCAGGCCTCGCCGCCGCGAGCGATGCAACAGCCCGCACGCCTTCGCATTCAGCAGGCGAAAAGTGATGCAGGGCCGGAAACAGGCACGCGACCCGCAAGCCGAGTTCATCAAACGCGCGCCGGGCGCGGGCTTCGGCATCGGGCCGCGTCGGGTCGAACATAAAAGCTCCGGCCAGGCGATCAGGACCAGCGGCCACCGCTGCCGCCACCGATTCCTCATCGTCCGGCACACTGGCGATCAGCAGCGCCGCCTGCACTTCGTGGCGGTCAAGTTCATCCTTCCACGCCGCGCCGAGTCGCGCCGGATCATTCGGCGGCATCACCCAGCCGGTCAGTTCACCGATGCGACTGACCGGGTCAGGCAACTGACTGAGCTGCGGCGACTGCCCCGCCAGCGTGGTAAAGAAGCGGTGCGAAAAGAGGTGACAATGCGCATCCAGAATTTCAAGGTTGCCAAAGGGTGTGGTCTTGTTCATAACTTCCTCGCCAGGTTGATGCAGGTGCCGGATCGTGAGCCGAAAGTAGCGCATTCACCCGGACACTGCAACAATTCAATCCCGAACAGGGCAATGGCATTGAATTAAGCATCGGAGCGCGGGCAGCCTGCCCGCTCCTGTCTGGCACAGCACTGAGCGGGCAGGCTGCCCGCGCTCCAACGCTTGCCTCTTTTTCCTTAATTCAATGCCATTGCCCGAACAGGGAGCAGGCGAAGGCGACAGGTCAGGTGGGCAAAGTTACTCAGCGGCTGAGTGAAAGCACACTGTGCCGCTGCGATGATCTGTCGGGATGAACCTGAAATCAGCCGTTCCGCGCAAAATCGCGCGCGCCGCTGACGGCATACGAGTTGCCCGTTAATTAGTCCGGAGCGATTCAGCTCTGTGATTCTGAAAGGAGGGCGTTATGAAAATCCTGGTGGCAACCGATGGTTCAGCTTACAGCGAAGCGGCAGTGCATGAAGTAGCGCGACGGCCCTGGCCCGTCGGCACTGTGATCAAAGTCCTGTCGGCGGTTGAACTGCCGTTTATTCCGACGACGGAAACCTGGGCTTTGCCGGACAGCTACTATTCGGAACTTGAAAGATCCGAAAAGGAGAAGGCACAGCTCGCGCTCGACAAGGCCCTTGAGCATCTGCGGACTGCGCAGGGGGCGGCAGTGGAAATCATGTCGGAAATGCACGAGGGCCGGGCCGAAGAGGTGATTCTGGATGAAGCCGACCGCTGGGGCGCCAGTCTGATTGTGCTGGGTTCGCACGGCTATCGCGGGTTCAGGCGATTCCTGCTCGGTTCGGTTTCGCAGAACGTCGCTTCGCACGCGAAATGCTCAGTTGAAATCGTGCGGGTTCCAGCCGCGACGGCATAAAGGCGGATGGCATAAAAAGGGCAGCGTATGGCCAGCATTCTTGTTCTGGGCGGCGGCTTTGGTGGCGTGACTGCGGCTGAAAATCTGGCTAAAAGGCTGAAGCCGGATCATCAGATCACGCTGATCTCGCGCCAGCGCGAATTCATTTTTTATCCGGCGCTGGTGCGCCTGGTCTTCGGGCATTGCGCGCTTGAAGATGTGTCGTTTGATCTCGCGCAGGCGATGCACGAACGGCGCGTTGATTTTGTGCAGTCAGAGATTGCCTGGCCTGATCCGGGCCGCCGCGAGGTGGTGCTGGCGCACGGACGATTCCAGGGAAGGCTGCCCTATGATTACTGCGTCTTTGCGCTGGGGCGCAGGCTGGCCACTGAACAGGTCCCGGGTTTTTATGAACACGCGCATCACCTGCTGACGGTGAAGGCGGCGCTGAAATTCAGGGACGCCCTGCAGAATTTTCACGAGGGTCACGCGGTGATTGGTTATTGCCGCGATGCGCGCTTGTCGGTGCCGGTTTATGAAACAGCCTTTGCGCTGGACCGCCTGCTCAGGGAACGCGGCGAGCGCAATCAGGTCAGAATCACAGTGGTCAGCCCTGAAAAAGCGGGCGGGCAACTGGGCGGGCCTGAAGCGGGGCCGGTCATTGAACAGGCGCTGGCCGATCACGGCATTGAATTTCGGGCTGATTTTCCGGTTGCGCAGGTGCAGGAAAAAGAACTCAGGTCAGACACCGGTGGGCGGCTGGATTATGACCTGCTGATGCTGCTGCCGCCTTTCAGCGGCCCCGGCGAAGCGATGTATACGGGCATCACCGATGCTGAAAATTACGTGCGCGTCAATAACTACATGCAGGTCACAGGCGCGCCGCAGATGTATGCGGCGGGTGACTGCGTCAATCTGATCGGGCCGAAAATGGGGCACATGGCCGTGTTGCAGGGCGAAGTCGCGGCGGCGAACCTGGCGGCTGAAGTCAACGGTCACGAACCCGCCATCAGGTACGATCACGAACTGATGCTGGTGATTGACGAAGGCGGCGAAGATTCAATTTTTCTCTACAAGGATCTGTGGGAACGAAAACACGCGCGCGTCAGCCAGGGGTTGTTCTGGGGCTGGGCCAAACAGGTCAATCAGCAATACTGGCAGCGCAAACATTCGTGACCGCCGCAGACACAGCCTGACGCACAGGAGCCTGATTATCCGGTCGGATAATCAGGCTCCTGTGCGTCAGGCATTCGTGTCATCCCAGGCTGAATCGGACCACGCCAGACAGGGACCCGTGCCGGGACAGTACAGGGAGCGGTAGCGACCTGGTGGCTGGCCAGATACGCCCGACAGAAAGACCAGGTCGCTACCGCTCCCTGTACTGTCCCAATGTTTCAATTTAGAATTTCCGTTGCGGGATCAAGCGGAAATTACCATGAAGAATTCATCGAAGAAGACTTTGCACCTGCCTGAGCTGCCGGACCCTGGGACCCACGATTACCGTGCGCTGCTGGAAGACGCGC
>CAYWDW010000002.1:0-16801 GCA_964457105.1 uncultured Heliobacteriaceae bacterium | reverse complement strand
TCTTCATCGCGCCGGACTGGCGGATCACGCACCTCAGTTCCGCCGCCGAACGGCACTGTGGCAGGTCGCGGGCGGAGGTGGTCGGTCAGCTCATCTGGGCCGCCTGTCCGGAGGTCGCCGGAGGCACGTTTGAGACCGAATGCCGCCGCGCCATGGCGACGCAGCAGGTCGTGATGTTTGAGGGCTTCTTTCCTGTGCCTGACACGTGGTTCGGCATCAAGGCCGTGCCTTCACCGACCGGGCTGTTCGTTTCGTTTTATGACATCACCCGCCGCCGCGAGGCTGAAACTGCGCTGCTCGAAAATCAGCAGCGCGTGGCCGGCATCATCAGCTCCGCCATGGATGCCATCATCACGGTGGATGCGACGCAGCGCATGACGCTCTTCAATGCCGCGGCTGAAAAGATGTTCGGTTATACCGCCGCTGAAGCCCTCGGACAGCCACTCGACCGGCTGCTGCCGGACCGCTATCGTGAAGCGCATCGCCGTCACGTTGAGAAGTTCGGTGAAACCAGAGTCACCCGCCGTTCGATGGGTTCGCTCGGCACGCTTCACGGCCTGCGGGCAAGCGGCGAAGAGTTTCCGATTGAAGCTTCGATTTCGCAGATGGAAACCGGCGGGCAGCGTTTTTACACTGTCATTCTGCGCGACATCACCGAACGTCGGCGCACCGAGGAACGATTGCTTGAGCAGGCCGCCATGCTCAACCTCGCCAAGGATGCGATCATTGTGCGCGACCCGCAGGGCCAGGTGATTTTCTGGAATCAGGGCGCGGAACGCATGTATGGCTGGGCCGCTGAAGAGGCCGTCGGCCAGGACGTGCGCCTGATGCAGTGCCCGGCCCCGGTTTCGGATTTTGAAAAAGCCAACCGGGCTGTGATTGAACAAGGCACCTGGTCGGGCGAATTGCAGCAACTGTCCCGCGACGGGCGCAAGCTGACGGCGGAATGTAACTGGACGCTGATTCGTGACGCCGCAGGTCAGCCGAAATCAATTCTCGCCATCAACACCGACATCACCGAAAAGAAGAAACTCGAAGCGCAGTTCCTGCGCGCGCAGCGCCTGGAAAGCATCGGCACGCTGGCGGGCGGCATTGCGCACGACCTGAACAATGTGCTGTCGCCGATGCTGATGGCCGTGCAGATGCTGCAACTGAAAGTGGCCGACGAGCAGGGACAGCGCATGCTCGATCTGCTGCGCACCAACGCCGAACGCGGCGGCGAAATGGTCCGGCAGGTGCTGTCATTCGCCAGGGGCATCGGCGGCGAGCGCGCCGCCATGCAGCTTCGACATCTGGTCCGGGAAATCGTCAAGATTCTGAAGGAGACTTTTCCGAAATCAATCGAGATCAGCTTTCGCCTCGGTGAAGACCTGGCGATGGTCAACGGCGACACGACGCAGCTTCACCAGGTGCTGATGAACCTGTGCATCAATGCCCGCGACGCGATGCCGGACGGCGGGCGGCTGACGATTGAGGCGGAAAACCGGGTGGTTGATGAAACCTGTGCGCAGATGATTCTGGATGCGCGTCCGGGTCGCTTTGTGATGATTACGGTGACTGACACCGGCACCGGCATTCCGACCGAGCATCTGGATCGCATCTTCGATCCGTTTTTCACGACCAAGGAGGTCGGCAAGGGCACGGGCCTCGGACTCTCAACCGTGCTGGGCATCACCAAAGGGCACGGCGGATTCGTCAATGTCTACAGCGAACCGGGCAAGGGCACACAGTTCAGAATCTATCTGCCCGCGCTCGAAATTCCGCAGGTCACGCTGTCTGACGCAGGCCATCCCGCGCTGCCAGCCGGACGTGGCGAGACGATTCTGGTGGTGGACGATGAACTGGCAATTCGTGAAATCACCAGGTCCACGCTCGAAGCCTTCAATTACCGCGCCCTGACCGCGAATGATGGCGCAGAAGCCATCGCCCTGTATGCACAGCACCGCGATGAGATCAGGGTGGTGCTGACCGATATGATGATGCCGCTGATGGACGGCCCGGCGCTGATTCGCGCGCTGCGCAAGCTTGATCCTGAAGTCAGGATCATCGCCAGCAGCGGCCTGACCGAAAACGGCAGAGCCGCAGAACTCACGCAATCCGGCGTCAGCACCTTTCTGGCCAAGCCTTACTCGGCTGACAAACTGCTGAAAGCCCTGGCTGAAGTTCTCAGCGAAAAGTGAGCCTTCATCCCCTGCGTGCGGCAAACTGGCAGCGTGTCAAACTCCGCAACCGCACCATTGATTCATGACGACCAGCCGCGATGAAAGCCTGCCTGCTGCATACGACCGCACCGATTGAAACCAGCCCGCTGGTTTACGCCGACGTGCCGTCGCCGGTGCTGGCGCACAGTCATCAGGCGCTGGTGCGGGTCAGCGCGTGCGGCGTCTGTCGCACCGATCTGCACGTCATCGAAGGCGAACTGCCGCCGCGACGAAGCCCTCTCATTCCAGGTCATCAGGTGGTCGGGCGCGTTGAAGCTGTGGGCGCCGCCGTCACGCGCTTCAAACCCGGCGACCGCGTCGGCATTGCCTGGCTGCACGAAACCTGCGGCGAGTGCGAATACTGCCGCGACGGCAAAGAGAATCTGTGCGACCGCGCCACGTTCACCGGCTGGACGGTTGATGGCGGTTACGCTGAATACATCGTCGCTCCGGCTGATTTTATGTACCCGATTCCGGCGGCGTTCAGCGACCTTGAAGCCGCGCCGCTGCTGTGCGCCGGCATCATCGGTTTTCGCGCGCTCAGGTTGTCAGGCCTTGCCGGGGCAAGTCCGGGCCGCCGGCTGGGGTTGTACGGATTTGGCGCGGCGGCGCACGTGGCCATTCAGGTGGCGCGTCACTGGGGCGTCGAAGTTTATGCCTTCACGCGTGACAAACGGCATCAGCAACTGGCGCTTGAACTCGGCGCCGTGTGGACTGGCAGCGGACAGGACGCGCCACCCGTCAGGCTCGACAGCGCCATCATCTTTGCGCCTGCCGGTGAACTGGTGCCTGCGGCGCTGAAGGTTTTGAAAAAGGGCGGCACGCTCGCGCTCGGCGGCATTCATCTGAGTCAGATTCCGCCGCTCGATTATCAACTGCTTTATCACGAACGCGTGGTGCGCAGCGTTGCCAGCAACACCCGCCAGGACGGCCTCGACTTCCTGCACCTCGCCGCTCAGATTCCCGTCCGCACGCAGACCCGAATTTTTCCGCTCAGTGAAACCGGTGCGGCGCTCAACGCGCTCAGGCACGATGCCATTCGCGGCGCAGCGGTCATCAGCGTCAGCGCTGCCGCCTGACTTCATCCCGACCTCAATGACGATGCAACACCGCGCTGATCTGCTGCAGTGACCTGACCCTGTGCACCACAATGGTTGCGCAGGGTTACTCAGACGGTTGCGTGAAAACACTCATTGCTGACTGCACCGCCGGGCTGTTTTCGTGTAATTGCGCTGGTCGCTGCCTTCCTGACAGGCGGCACACCTGTTGCACATTCAGATCGCGGGAACCTGTCAAGCACTGATAGACGCGCATCAGCCTGCTTATTTCAGGTGCGGTGCTGGAACATCGCACCCAGGTTCCCGGATCCTGACCGGAACAGGGCGAACCGAAGCCGGAATTGGTTCGTCAGGGTAAGCGAAAGCGGAGGCGTGGCGCATCACGGCTTTCGCTCTCGTCCAGCCGCAGTTGCTGCTGAAGCGCTGCGGCTGGACGTATCAGCAGGCAGCCTGATCCGGGCAGGGCCTCTCCGAAGGAGGAAGCCATGGAAGAACGGATGAAAATTCTGGTGGCGTATGACGGTTCCGAATGTGCTGACGCGGCGCTCGAGGACCTGAAGCGCTCCGGCCTGCCGCACCAGGCCGAAGCGATGGTGCTGTCAGTCAGTGAAAGCTGGCTGCCGCCGCCCTCCAGCCTGGAGGTGCTCGAAGCCGTGGACAGGCGGCTTGAAGCGCAGGGGCTGGCGCGTGGCGCGGCCTTGCGCATCGGCCTGATGATGCCGGGCTGGAATGTGGACATCGAAACCGGATTCGGAGTCCCGGCCACAGTGATTCTTGATAAGGCCGCGCACTGGAAACCCGATCTGATCGTGGCCGGATCGCACGGCAGATCGGCCATGGGCCGGTTCTTTTTTGGCAGCGTGTCGCAGAAACTGGCGCACGAAGCCGCCTGCTCCGTCCGCATTGCACGAGGTAAACACCGCAGCCCTGAGCTTCCGGTGCGAATCCTGATCGGCGTTGACGGCTCGAAAGGCGCTGAGGCCGCGATCAGGGCCGTCGCCGCGAGGGAATGGCCTGCGGGCAGCGAAGCGCGCCTGGTCAGCGCAGCGTGGACGATTCCGCCCATGGCCGCGCAGCATATGGTGGCGCAGATTGCCGAGTGGCTGGCCACTGAACAGGCCAGAGTGAAACAGATGATGGAAGAAGCCACCGGCAGACTGAACGCCGCCGGACTCGCAGCTTCAACGGTGACGAAAGAGGACGATCCGAAGCGATTGCTGATTACTGAAGCTGAAGGCTGGGGGGCGGATTGCATCTTTATCGGCGCGAGGGGCATGAATGCTCTCGAAAGATTCATGATCGGCAGCGTCTCATCGGCAGTGGCCGCGCGCGCGCACTGTTCGGTTGAGATCGTCCGGTCTTTCAGGCATCACAGGGAGGATAGGTTATGAGCAGAAGACTCAGTTTCACCGACAGCGAAGAATTCTACAAACAGCTTCTTGAGCTGGAGACTCAGCACGAGGAATACAGCATTGACACGAGCATCAGGGAGGTGAAGGACTTTCCGCTGCGCCTGCTGCATCACATCGGCCTGACCAAGGAAGAGATCGCCCGCAAGCAGCACAAGGTCGTTGAAGAGAGCGATTTCATGCTGGATTTTGTCGAGCCGGTGGTGATGAAGCTCAATGCCATGATGGGTCGTTACCAGCCCGCGCGTAATTATGAGTTTGCGGTTGAAGCCGAAGATTTCGATACCATCAAAATTCACGCTCGTCCGCAACTGTCAGTCGTTTGAAAAACTCTGATTCCGCCGGTTCTCACCGCCAGAACGCCGGTGAACATCATTGACACGCCCGTCAGAGCGGCCAGCCAGGCGGGCGCGTCAACGATGCTCTCCGGCATGATTTTTCTGACCTGCCGGGAAGCCGCAGCCACGCCCGGACACGAAGGTTCACGCCTTGAAACGGCTCCTCAGTTCAGCCGAGAAACTGCCGAATCTGTTCGTCCGTCGTGCCCCAGAACAGCTCATCTTCACGATCAAAGATCACCTGCCCGTCCGTGAGCATCAGAATGCGCGTATTGGTCAGGCAGAACTGATCGGACTCTTTGCGCAGCACCGGCTGACCATCAGCCCGCAGTTCATAAAGGTGTGAACAAAGATAGCGCACTTCATCAAGCGTCTGCGTCACATAGATTGAGCTGACACCGGCCAGGTCGCGCTGCCGGATGATTTCGCGCAGCAGGCGGCGGCTGATAATCGGATCAAGACCCGCACACGGCGAATCGTAAAAGACGATTTCAGGCGAACCGGCGAGGGCGCGGGCAATCGCGGCGCGGCGACTCATGCCGCCGGAAAGTTCATCCGGCATCAGGTTCAGCGCGTCATCAAGCCCGACGATGTGCAGCACGCGCCGGACCTCGGCGTCAACCTCGGTTTCATCCATGCCGAGCTGCGCCAGGCGATAAGCCACATTCTCGGCCACGCTCATCGAAAAGAGCGCATCGGTTTGCAGCACGACGCCGGTTTTCAGGCGCAGCGGCAGCAGTTCCTCTTCAGGCAGCGCCGTAATCTCGCAGCCGTCCAGAAAGATCAGCCCGCTGTCCGGCTTCAGCAATCCGATGGCGAGTTTGATGATGGTTGATTTGCCGCAATTGCTCGGCCCGATGATGATGCGCATCTCGCCGCGCGGCACCGTGAAACTGATCTGGTCCAGCAGCGTCCGGTCATCGAAGGCCAGCGAAACGTCTCTGAATTCGATGGCCGACACCGAATGAATCAGCTTGTCTGAATCGGGCATGCAACCTCCCTCGTCGGAAGTCGGTAGTCGGAATTCGGAATTCGGAATGAAGAGAGGCTGTAGTCTCGCTGTCATCTGTCATCTGTCATCTGTCATCTGTCATCTGTCATCTCGCTTTCAGCTTCCGACTACCGAATTCCGAATTCCGACTTCCGAATTCCTCCAGTCCCATCCACAGATCACGTCACACAGTTCTGGTGACTTTCGACAATGAACGCGGCTCATCGGGGCTGAGGCCTCTGGCGGCGGCCAGTAAGGCGGCGAAAAGCTGCGCCGGAATGATGTAGGGAATCGGCGTGAGCAGTTCATTCATCCGGGGCATTCTGATGGCTCGCGTGGATGATTTGAGAATTCCGGCATCGCTCGACAGCACGACCGTTTCGGCTCCGAGGCCGGTCAGCCGATCCAGCAGGCCCAGCAGGCCGTCAAAGGTTTTGCCCGGCGGCGCAAACAGAAAGGTCGGAAAACGCCGCTCGACCATGGCAATCGGGCCGTGCAGAAAGTCCGCCGACGAAAACCGCTCAGCCACCACATAGCACGTCTCCATCAGCTTGATGGCAAATTCATAGGCGTTCGCATAATTCAGCCCGCGCCCGACCACCACGCAATGATCCATAAAAGCATAGCGTTCGACCATCGTGGCGATTTGCGGTTTGAGCTTCAGGGCGGCGGCGGCGAGTTCGGGCAGCCTTTCGACTTCGTGGCCCGGCGTGGCATTGAGCGCCTGGGCGAGCAGGTGAAACATCAGCAACTGCCCGGTGTAGGTTTTGGTGGCGGCGACGCTCTTTTCGCGTCCGGCGTGAATCAGGAAGGTTTCATCAGCGATGCGCGCCATCGCAGATTCGGCTTCGTTGGTAATGGCAAGGGTGCGCGCGCCGCACTGTTTTGAATTCTCCAGCACAAGGTTGATGTCCACGCCTTCGCCCGATTGCGAAATGCCGATCACGAGCGTGTCGCGCAAATCCATGCGGGTGTGATAGAGCGTGTGCACTGAGGGCGCGGCGAGCGAGACGGGAATGCCCGTGCTGATTTCAAGCAGGTAACGGCCAAACAGCGCGGCATTGTCTGAACTGCCGCGCGCCGCCAGCACGATCAGGCGCGGCGGATTGTTTTTCAGGGAAGTGGCAAAGCGGGTGATGCGTTTCTGTTCACGTTTGATCGTTCGTTCGAGCGCCGCCGGCTGCTGCCCGATTTCATCAAGCATTAGTGACATGGGTGAATGATCTCTCCGGGGTTTAGCTGCGTTCTGTCTCCTGGTGACTCAGCGTTTGCGATAGCTGCCGTCCGGCAGTTTCTCATAAGCCGGATCGTTTTTCAGTTGGTTGAGGTTTTTTTCGGTGCGCCGCAGCCACGCCGCCAGTTCACCGCGCAATAATCCGCGTTCGCGGGTGGCGCCGATGGCTTCGAGGGCTGCCTGCAGCGCGCTGAATTTTTGTTCGAGCAGCGGCACGTTGATGTCGCCTGACGACGGCTGAAAGATGCCGGTGAAAATGCGACTGTCCTGCATCGCGCTCGCCCACGCCTGCACAGCCTCGCGGCTGCGAGTGTCATACAGCAGATTCAGCGCGTCGGCAAATGAAACTTCAGGCTTGTAGTCAGGCGGCTGCCACGCTTCATCAGCCGCCGTCAGCAGCGGCAGCAGCGCCGCGTGCGCCTGATTCAGCGGCTTGAAAACCAGGCCGCTGATCGTGGCGCTGTTCGTCGCCGATGTCGCCTGTCTGACCGTCAACAGCAGCCGCCAGGGGGCCGTGTCATTGGCCATCAAATCACTCTCGAAAATCAGCGGGTGATCGGTCGGCGCGGTTGCCAGCTCAGCGCCCGTCAGCAGTAGCGGAATTTCCTTCGGCAGCGCGCGGCTCAGTGCGGTCAGATATTCACGGCTGCCTGCGAGCAGAACCGTGAGCGTCGCCTTTGGCAGCGCGCGTTTCAAATATTCAGCCGCGCGCTTTGTCAGCTCGGCCTGCGCTGTCACCGTCTGAAAGCGGGCGCGGTCGGCGGCAGCGGCGGGTTCAGCTTCAGCGAAGCGCAGCGCGAAATGCTGCACGCCCGCTTCAGCCAGCGCGTCAAAACGACGGGTCAGCGCCGCGACATCAGCTTCACTGACATCAGCGGACGATTCATCGGGGCTGATGACATAGACCAGTTCGACAAAGTTTTCATCGGCCACCTGCCGCAAATCCTGAAAGCGCGTCAGTTCAGGCCCGTCATAATTTTCGCGCCAGCGTGCGCGGCAGTAAGGATCGTCAGACGGCGCGTAATAGTAACGGTTCATCCGCGCCTGCCCCATCAGCCGCAGCACATCAAGCCGGTCACGATGCGACCAGGGCGCGCCCGCCATATTTTCAATCACACCGCGCTGCGCCAGGGTCGGCGTTTCGGTGATCTGAAAATCCTGACTGAGCCGCCCGGCCAGCCCGTCCCTTTCGACCTGGGCCAGCGCATAAAAAGCGCCGCGTGCCGATGCCGCAACGATGTCAATGCGCCGGATCTTTTTATGCAGGCGGCTGCGAATCGTGTAACTCTCGCTTTCGTCCTGGTCGTTGCCCGTCACAACGAGGCTGAGTTCAGCGGCTCCGGCGCCGACATTGAAAGCGGGAAAGTTGATCGCGTCGGAACGAGTGATTAAGCGGGCATCCAGATTTTCGCGGCCTTTCAATTCCCACACGGCCTGCGCCTGCCGGATCGGCTGATAAGTTTCGAGCGCCAGATAAACGCGCACCCTGATTTCAGGGTCGGCAGTGCGATTGTGTGGCAAGGCAAGCTGCAGGTGCTGAATGGCGCGCACGCTGAAGTCAGCGCGTGAGCCGTCACTCAGGAGAATCGAATGCACGTTGCGCCGAAACTGGCTCGAAAAAATTTCGCTGGCCTGCCGTCGCGCTTCACCGATGACAAAGTCTTCGGCGCGCGGCACCGCCGCTGCACTCAGATTTTCAGGATCGGCCTGCAACTGTTCGCGGACGAAGCGATCAATTTGCGGGCGCAGCACCGGGTCATAGATCGCCGCTTTGAACCAGCGATTGAGCAGCAGTTCAACCTGCGCCTGTTCAGTGCGCCGCAGCCGGTCCACGTCATCGCGCAGAAAGCGCGCCGTCACCAGCCGCGCTGAAGCCTGCGCAATCGCCAGCGCGGTGCCGCTGGTGAATTCATCAGCCACCGCAAAACCAAAAAGCTGATCGAGCAGTTTGCGGCTGCTGACGGCATTCAGCAGCCGTTCACGTTCGGCCTGATCGCTCGCCGTGTCAGCGAGCGCCACGCGGTAGCCGGCGGCAATGGCGCGCTCAAGTTCAGTCATAAAAGCCGTGAACTGCGCTTCGCTGGTGTGCGGCTGATGCACAAACAGCAGCAGGTCGGCGCGCCGGATCGCGGCGGCACTGGCGTTCAGCACCCTGCCGCCTGAGGCCCTGATTGAAACGCGCGCGCTTTCAGCCGGCCCTGCCGAATAAAAGGGCACAATGCCGGGCGCAAGGCCGAACCGCCGGTTAAGCTGGCGCACGGTCAGCAGGCAGGCTGCGTCGGCGGCGGGCAAATCTTTCAAATCTTTTATTTCATCGCTGGTGAATTCGACGGCGGTCAGGCGCGGGTGTTGAAGCCGAATCCATTGGCTGATTGCGGCTGCCGTTTCGTGGTGACTGCCCGGCAGCAGCATGACGCCGTCAATGTCGCCGTAATCAAGGCCGCTGACCCATGCCGTCAGTTGCGCGTCACTGGCGAGCAGCGCGCGGGGCGGCGTCAACACTTCGTGATCGGCAATGCGGGCAATCAGGCGCGGCATCTGATCGGCAGCCGCGCTCTGATCGAAGGAAATCAGCATCAGCTTGCCGGCCAGAAAATCGCGTCGCGCCTGGCGCAGCACGGGCCTGCGCTGCGCGAGCGATTCGACCGGCAGGATTGACAGCAGGAGCAGGGAAGAGAGCAGGGCGCGCAGTAAAACCGCGCCGGGAGGAAAGACGATGAGACTAAAACCAGGAACAGAAAACCGCATCGGGGCACCGCAAAAATCAAAGGCAGGGAACAGTCCCGGCTGCTTCCCTGCCTGGTGGTGACCCTGGAAAAAGCCGGTCAGCGCAAATGCCCGCGTTTTTCAATCCGCGCCAGATCGCCGATCAGCCCGCGCAGGCGCTCGCGCAGCTTGTACTGAGTCTGGGCATCAGTTGCGCATTTTTCCAGCGTCTCATAGGGGATCGAAATCGTATGTTCGCCGGCGCCGCTGGCCACTTCCACAATAAACGCGCGGGACGGCGGGCTGTCGGTCCAGGTGATCCTCGACAGCGAGACATCACGCTCGATGGCGTAAGTCCGCATTTCCAGCTCCGACCACTTCTGGCCTTCTTCAATGTTGTACTGTACGACTTTATCCGTCATTGCCATCTCTGTTTTAACTTCCGAAAATGAAAGCGAACCCGCAGCGGCCAGAATTTCCGAACAGAAATTTATGAGCCTGGCGAACCGGCGAGTAACTCTACCGCGTGTGGGATGACTCGCGCAATCGCCGCCAGATTTTCCCGCGCCCCGCGCACGCTGCCGGGCAGGTTGACAATCAGCGTCCGGCCTCTGATCCCGCAGACGGCCCGCGAAAGCGCCGCGAGCGGCGTAATTTTCAGACTTTCAGCGCGCATCAGTTCGGCCAGTCCCGGCGCTTCACGTTCCAGCACGTCGCGGGTCGCTTCAGGCGTCACATCCCGTTCAGCGAAACCTGTGCCGCCAGTGGTCACGATTAAGTCAGTTGCTCCGGCATCAGCCCAGGCGCGCAATCGCGCCGCGATGGCCTGACGCTCATCCGCCAGAATTTCAGTGGCGGTGATTTCAGCTTTCAGGCGCAGTAATTCACTCACGACCGCCGGGCCGGACAAATCCTCGCGACTTCCGGCAGCGGCTGAGTCGCTGATGGTCAGGACTACGGCTCTGATGACAGGTGGCATAATTGATGGATAATCCCTTCAAAACGTCACGCCAAAGTGTAAATGGTCATCCACAGGGATTCAACCAGGCCACACGACAGGTCTGATTTTACCAGGCCAGTTTGCAGTTGCGTGTCTGGTCCAGTACGCGAGCGTGAGCGAGCGCCCCCGACACGGCAGCCCGCGGCGCTCACTCACTACTCGGAAGCTGCAAGCGAGATGGCAGATGGCAGATGGCAGATGGCAGATGACAGATGACAGCGAGACTACAGCCTCTCTTCCTGCCGACTACCGAATTCCGAATTCCGACTTCCGACTTCCTCCGCCCGCGCTCACGTCAAACTCGCGATAAGTTGCGCGGCAACGCTTTGTGCAAAGACGGACCCTGCGCAATGATTACTGCCATGAAAAATCTCAGGCAGCATCGGGCGGTGGGTTATGCGTCAGCCGTGCTGGGCATGGCCGCAGTGACGGCGGCGCTGTCACCGTTTGCGGGCGGCGCGATCATCAATTCGACGACGGTCGCGCTGGCGCTGCTGCTGGTCGTGCTGTTTGTGGCGACGGGCTGGGGCAGCCGCCCGGCGATTGTCGCTTCAGTGCTGGGCGTGCTGTGCTTCAATTTTTTCTTTCTGCCGCCGACCGGGACGCTGACGATTGCAGACCCGCAGAACTGGATTGCGCTGGCGGCGTTTCTGCTGACGGCGATGATTGCCGGGCAGCTTTCCTCGCGGGCCAGGCGGCGCGCCGAAGAGGCCGAAGCGGGCAGGCGCGAAATCGAACGGCTCTACGGCGAACTCCGCGACGCCTTCGAGCGCGCCAGTCACGCCGAAGCGCTGCGGCAGAGCGAACAGTTGAAATCGGCGCTGCTCGACGCTGTGACGCACGACCTGCGCACGCCGCTGACTTCGATCAAGGTGTCAGCCACGACGCTGCTCAGGGAGGGGCAGGCGAACGGCGACACTGCGGTGATCTTCGATCAGGAGGCGCGCCGCGAAATGCTCGAAGTCATTGATGAAGAGGCTGACCGGCTCAACCATTTTATCGAAGGGCTGGTCGAACTGGCCCGCATCGAGGCCGGTGAACTGCAATTGCGTCGTCGCTGGGGCGCGGTCGAGGATATTTTGTCGGCGGCACTCGCACGGGCTGAGCCGCTCCTGCGTCATCATCGCGTCGTGACTGAAGCTGACGATGAATTGCCGGTCGTGCGGGTTGATGCCCGCGCCGTGGCCGAAGTCGTTTACACGCTGCTCGACAATGCGGCCAAATATTCGCCGCCCGAAACCGTGATTCGCGTCAGCGCCGCACGCGCGGGCGCCGAGTTGATCGAGATTGCTGTTGAGGATCAGGGCCGGGGCATTCCGCCTGAACTGCGCGAAAGAGTCTTCGACAAATTTTTCAGAGTCGCGCCGGAAGCGACCCGTCAGCTCAAAGGCATCGGCATGGGCCTGGCGATTGCGCGCGGCATCATCGAAGCGCACGGCGGGCACATTCGGATTGAAGCGGCTGCCAAAGGGCCGGGCACGCGGGTGGTCTTCACTCTGCCGATTGGCGATAATGACGAACCATGAGCAGTGACCGCAGGCGCATTCTGGTGGTGGATGACGAAGCGCAAATTACGCGCGTGCTGCGCCGCAGTCTGGAAACGCACGGTTACGAGGTGCGCGTCGCTGCCGATGGCGAAGCGGCGCTGGATGTGTTCAATGACTGGCCGCCTGAGCTGGTCGTGACCGATCTTTCGATGCCCGGCGTTGACGGCCTCGAACTCTGTCGCCGGTTGCGGCAGCTCTCCGACATTCCCATCATCGTGTTATCAGTCAAAGGCGAAGAGCAGACCAAAGTGAAGGCGCTCGATGCCGGCGCTGATGATTACGTCACCAAGCCTTTTGGCATGGATGAACTGCTGGCGCGCATTCGCGTCGCCTTTCGCCGCGCGCCGCTGCCGGTCAGCGACAAGAGCGCGACGCTCGTTGAAGCCGGTGACTTCCGCATTGACCTGGCGGCGCATCTGGTCAGCGTCCGGGGTGCAGAAGTGCGCCTGACGCCAAAGGAATTCGACCTGCTCGTTTACCTGCTCAAACACGCGGGCCGGGTGCTGACGCATCGCGCGCTGCTTGGCGCAGTCTGGGGTGGCGACTATACGGAACAGACCGAATACCTGCGCGTCTTCATCGGCCAGTTGCGCAAAAAGATCGAACCCGACCCGGCCCGCCCCCGCTACATTCTCACCGAACCCTGGGTGGGCTACCGCTTCAATCCAGGCGCCTGATCTCGCCTGATTCCATCTTTACGAACTTTTTATAAACCGCTTACGCCATTCTTATGGATTGCAGCGTAGTCTGCCCCTTCCGCGATAGTGAGTCTGCGGAAGGAAGCTGCGATCAGTGACCCGACGCAGATCGGGAAAAAGAGGAACAGACATGAAATCCAGGATCAGGTCAGGAGTACTGCTGTTTGCGGTGATGTTTGTCGCGGCTGTGTCAGACGCCGGTTCCCTCGAAGACAAGCCTGCTTCGCCTGCTGAAATCAACAAGGCGCTGGCGGAAGAGTTGAAACGGATGCGGGAGATGATTGAACGCCTGCAGTCGCGCGTGGACGAACTTGAATCGCAAATCCGCGCCGGACGCACCGGCGACAATGCTGCCGCGCCGGTGAGCGCAGAGAATTCGCTCAAACCCGAAGCTGCGACGGCGGCAATGACAGCAGCCGGTCTTTCTGCGGCAAAGGCAACAGCGCCGCAGGCCGACGCTGACCGCGGCGTGCTGGATTTCTGGCGCGGCACGACTGTCAACGCCACGCTCGACGGATATTACGGCTACAACTTCAACCGTCCGGTCGGGCGCGTCAATCTGCTGCGCGCTTACGATGTGCAGAGCAACAGCTTCAGCCTGAGCCAGGCGGCGCTCATCATCGAACGCGCGCCCGACGTGGAAGCTGGTCGGCGTTTCGGTGTGCGCCTCGATCTGCAATACGGGCAGGCGACAGAGACCGTGCAGGGTAACGCCGCGAACGAGCCGCGCCCGCAGGCGTATCGCAACATCTGGCAGGCTTACGGCACGTATGTTTTTCCGGTTGGCAACGGTCTGACGGTGGACTTCGGCAGGTTTGCCGGGTCGCTCGGTTACGAAACCAATTATGCGAAGGATAATTTCAATTACACGCGGGCGTACTTCTTCAACTTTCTGCCTTATTACCACCTCGGTTTTCGCACGAGCTACGCCTTCAACGACAAGGTGACGGCGACGCACTGGCTGGTGAACGGTGCGCAGCAGAGCGAGGACTTCAACGGTTTCAAGTCGCAGGCCGTGTTGTTGACCTTCAAGCCGACGAGCCGCGTCACGCTCCAGACGAATTATTACGCCGGGCAGGAACAGCGCGATCTGAATCCGGCGCTCAATCCGACAATCGCGCCGTTGCCAACGCAGCCGGGCCTGTCAACCGACGTGATCCGGCCCGTGCCGGACGGGCGCTTTCACGTGATTGACGCTTACGCGACCGTCAACGCGACGGACAAGCTGACGCTCGCGTTCGAGGGCGATTACGTCATCAACCGCACCTTCAAAGAGTCCGCGCCGACGCGCGTCTGGGGTGGCGCGGGATATGCGCGTTATCAGTTCACGCCGCAGTTTGCGCTGGCCGGGCGCTTTGAATACCTGGCGGATCGCGGCGGGCTGTTTTCGGGCGTGACGCAGGACTTGAAGGAACACACGCTGACGGCGGAATACAAGTTTGCTGACGGCTTTCTGGGGCGCGTCGAATACCGGCGCGATTACTCGAACCGGCCTTTCTTCCTGACCAGTACGCCGGGCCTGCTGAAAAAAGAGCAGAACACCGCGACGCTCGGCCTCGTGTGGTGGTTCGGGCGCAAGGAAGGAAGCTGGTAGTGAAATTTGCAATTCAACTCCGGCTGGCCTGCCGGATGATCCGGCGGCGCAGGCGACAAAAACGGCCCCGGCTTATCTGAACGGGAGACAAATTATGTTTGACCTGATCTTTGTTGCCCTGACGATCTTCTTTTTCCTGGTCTCGGTCATTTACGTCCGGGGCTGCGAAAAACTGTGAGGGATAAATGAGCATTGAATCCATCATCTGCCTTGTGGCGGCGGCGCTGCTGCTCGCTTACCTGATGGTCGCGCTGCTGCGGCCCGAAAAATTCTGAACCACTCACACGGCTATGACATTCAACGGATGGTTACAAATCCTGTTTTTCTTCGCGCTGATCCTCGCGGTGACAAAACCGCTCGGCGTTTTTATGGCGCGCGTCTTCAACCGCGAGCGCACGTTTCTCGATCCGGCGCTGCGTCCGGTTGAGCGCGTCATTTACCGCCTGACCGGCGTGGACGAGACGCGCGAGATGCGCTGGACCGAATACGGCGTGGCGATGCTGCTCTTCAGTGTGGTCTCGATGCTCGCGCTCTACGCCTTGCAGCGGTTGCAGTATTACCTGCCCTTCAATCCGCAGCAGCTCGCGGGCATCGAGCCGGGTTCGGCCTTCAACACGGCGGCGTCATTTACGACCAACACGAACTGGCAGTCTTACGTGCCCGAAGTGACGATGAGTTACCTGACGCAGATGGCGGGGCTGGCGTATCACAACTTCGTTTCGGCGGCGGTCGGCATTGCGCTGGCGATTGCGTTCATTCGCGGCATCGCGCAGCGCGAGCGCGACACGCTCGGCAACTTCTGGGTGGATCTGACGCGCGCGACGTTGTGGCTGCTGCTGCCGTTCTGCCTGGTCGGCGCGCTGCTGCTGGTGGCCGACGGCGTGCCGCAAAACCTGAAGCCCTACGCCGTCGCAAAGCTCATTGATCCGCAGAAAGTGGAGAAGGCGGACGCCGACGGCAAGCCCGTGACTGAGACTGTGACCGAGCAGGTGATCGCGCAGGGGCCGGTCGCTTCGCAGGAATTCATCAAGGAATGGGGCACGAACGGCGGCGGATTTTTCAACGCCAACTCGTCGCACCCGTTCGAGAATCCGACGCCCTTGACGAACCTGCTGGAGATGTTCGCCATCTTCGCCATTGCGGCGGGGCTGACTTACACGCTGGGCCGGATGACCGGCGCACAGAAACATGGCTGGGCTGTCTTCGCCGCCATGTCAGTACTCTTTTTCATCGGCAGTCTGGTCAGTTACCAGGCCGAAGCGAAGGGCAATCCGCTGCTCGCGGGTGTGGATCAGACGGCGAGCGCGATGCAGTCGGGCGGCAACATGGAAGGCAAGGAGGTGCGGTTTGGCATCGCCGGTTCCGCGCTCTTCGCCACAGTCACGACTAATGCCTCGTGCGGCGCGGTCAACTCGATGCACGATTCATACACGCCGCTTGGCGGACTCGTGCCGCTCGTCAACATGATGCTCGGCGAAGTGATCTTCGGCGGGGTCGGCGCGGGGATGTACGGCATTCTGATCTACGTCATCCTCGCGGTCTTCATCGCGGGGCTGATGGTCGGGCGCACGCCGGAATACCTCGGCAAGAAAGTCGAAGCGTATGACGTGAAGATGGCCATGCTCAACGTGCTGATCTTCCCGCTCACGATCCTGGTCTTCACGGCCATTTCGTCAGCCTCGCCCGGTTTCGGCACATCACAGCTCAACAACGCCGGGCCGCACGGGTTGAGTGAGATGCTGTATGCCTTCACGTCGGGCACGGGCAATAACGGCTCAGCCTTCGCGGGCATTTCAGCGAACACGTACTGGTACAACACGACGATTGGCATCGCCATGCTGCTGGGGCGGTTTTTCATGATTATCCCGATGCTCGCGCTCGCCGGCAGTCTGGCGCGCAAGCAAGCCGTGCCGCCGTCACTCGGCACATTCCCGGTGACGACGCCACTGTTTACGACGCTGCTGGTGAGCGTGATTCTGATTGTCGGGGCGCTGACATTCTTCCCGGCGCTGAGCCTGGGGCCGA
>CAYWDW010000001.1:0-39913 GCA_964457105.1 uncultured Heliobacteriaceae bacterium | reverse complement strand
CAGATGCTTCCTGATCTTCATTTTGAATTGAAACAGATTCTGATCGGAGCAGACAGTCTGACAATCCATTACATTTCTGCTGACGGACGCATGGCTGCTGAGGTTTTTCTTTTCGCACAAAACGGAAAAGTTGCGCAATCATTCGCGCATTATGAACTTTAATTGCCAAACTGAATTCTCCTCATCAGCAAAACGAAAGAATATTGAGATGGGCAAACCCACAGGCTTTCTTGAATACACCCGCGAACTGCCGGTTGATCGTCACCCGGCGGAACGCATTCACGACTGGAACGAATTTCACGATCACCTCGCTGACGCTGAACTGCAGCAGCAGGGCGCGCGGTGCATGGATTGCGGCGTGCCGTTCTGTCACACCGGCAGGCTGATTGGCGGCGCGGCTTCGGGCTGCCCGATCAACAATCTGATTCCCGAATGGAACGATCTGGTTTATCGCGGGCAGTGGAAAGACGCGCTGCACCGTTTGCTGAAGACCAACAACTTTCCGGAATTCACCGGGCGCGTCTGCCCCGCGCCGTGCGAAGGTTCGTGTGTGCTGGGCCTCAGTCAGCCTCCGGTGACGATCAAGAATATCGAAGTTTCGATCATTGAGCGCGGCTTTGCTGAAGGCTGGGTGGTCGCGGAATCGCCGGGAAAACGCACGGGCAAAAAAGTCGCCGTCATCGGTTCCGGCCCCGCCGGGCTGGCCTGCGCCGCGCAACTCAATCGCGCCGGGCACCTGGTCACGGTCTTTGAGCGCGCTGATCGCATCGGCGGATTGCTGATGTACGGCATCCCGAATATGAAGCTCGAAAAACGGATCGTCGAGCGCCGCCTTGAGCTGATGGCCGAAGAAGGCGTGAAGTTTGTGACCCGTACCGAAGTCGGCAAAAACTATCCGACCGAAAAACTGCTCAGTGAATTTGACGCTGTGGTGCTGACCGGCGGCGCCACGCACGCGCGCAACCTTGAAGTCGAAGGCCGCAATCTGAAAGGCGTGCATTACGCGATGGAGTTTCTGCACGCGAACACGAAAAGCCTGATGGACAGCCATCTCGCCGATGGTCATTACATTTCGGCGGAAGACAAGGACGTGATCGTCATCGGCGGCGGCGACACGGGCACCGACTGCGTTGGCACTTCGATGCGTCACGGCTGCCGCTCGCTCACGCAGTTTGAGATTCTGCCGCAACCGCCGCTCGAACGCGCTGCAAACAATCCCTGGCCCGAATGGCCGAAGATTTATCGCGTGGATTACGGCCAGGAAGAGGCCGCCGCAGTCTTTGGCGATGATCCGCGCGTCTATTCGATTCTGACAAAGCGAATCGTCGGCGACGATGAAGGCAATGTGAAGGAAGTTCACACGATTGACATCGCCTGGGGCAAAGGCGCAGACGGGCGTTTTGGCATGCAGGAAGTCGCAGGCGCTGAGCGCGTCTGGCCCGCGCAGCTCGTCTTGCTGGCGATGGGCTTTCTCGGCCCCGAAAAAGACGGCCTGCTCGCACAGCTTGGCGTGGAGCTTGATGCGCGCGGCAATGTCAGAATTGATGACCGCTGCATGACGAGTCGCGCGGGCATCTTTGCCGCCGGAGATATGTCGCGCGGGCAGTCGCTCGTGGTCTGGGCGATTCACGATGGCCGCGCCGCCGCCAGAGGCGTTGACCTTTACCTGATGGGTGAAACACAATTGCCGTGATGTCAGACAGGCTGTCAGCCTGCCGCTGTTTCACACCGCTTCTGGTTTGCAGTTCAACTGCTCGCACGACTGAAAGGACAAATCATGAGTTTCGATGGCGTCAAATATCTGTGGATGAATGGTGAAATCAAACCCTGGGCCGAAGGCACTATTCACGTGACCACGCACGCGCTGCATTATGGCAGCGGCGTTTTTGAAGGCATTCGCTGTTACGACACGGTTGACGGCCCGGCCATCTTCAGGCTGCAGCCGCATCTGGATCGCTTTTATGCTTCAGGCGTTCCTTATCGGCTGAAGATTCCTTACTCGCCCGCAGAACTCGAAGCGGCGATGTGTGAACTGATCGTGCGCAATGATTTCACCGATTGTTATATTCGCCCGATTGCTTATTACGGGTATGGGCGGCTGGGCGTTTATCCGAAGGGGCTGCCGGTTGAGGTGGCGATCATGGTCTGGAAGTGGGGCGCGTATCTCGGCGAAGAAGGTTTGAAAAACGGCGTGCGCGTGAAATTCGTGTCGATGACCAAAATCCATCAGTCCATGATTCCGACGACCGCGAAAGCCAGCGGCAATTATCTGAACTCGATTCTCGCCGTGACCGAAGCCATTGACGAAGGTTATGACGAAGGCGTGCTGATCAACCGCGACGGTTATATTTCTGAAGGTTCGGGCGAAAATCTTTTTGTGATCAAAGACGGCGTGCTTCGCACCAACGACGCTGATTCCTCAATTCTGATGGGCATCACGCGCGACACGGCGATTCAACTGGCGCGCGATCTCGGTTACACGGTCGAGATTGGCCATCTCAAACCGGAAGACCTGCTCAACTGCGACGAAGCGTTCTTTACCGGCACGGCGGCTGAAATCACTCCGGTGCGTGAGGTTGATCATCACGCCATCGGCGCAGGCACGCGCGGCCCCGTCACCACCCGGATTCAGGAACTCTTTTTCAGCGTTGTGCGTGGCCGGGAGCCGCGTTACCGCGAATGGCTGACGCCCGTGCAGGTGGCGCAGCCGGTCGCGTCGTAAGAACCATTCAGATCAGAACCGCAAACGGGGATGCCGCGCTGGCGTCCCCGTTTTTTTACGCCTGAGATCGAAGTCGGCTTCCTACAGAAGTGTGAATGTGAGTGTTCGGAAGGACAATTTTGTAGGAGCGGGAAAAATTCAGACAGAAGAAGAGAGATGACGGAACAGACGGAAATAACGAAACAGACGGAAAAGGATGGGGAACCGGTCGGGAAGCTTTCCGTGTGTTTCGTTATTTCCGTCTGTTCCGTTCTCTCTGCTTCAGGGTTCGGGGTTCCAGGTGGCAGACATTTTTGTTGGAATGCCTGGCTCATTCGACATTATTGTTGCCTGCCGGAGGCGGGCGGCAACCCTCAGCGCTCCTTGCCCTGTGCGCCGCAAACTCAATAAAGACGGGCTTTCTCAGCCACACGGCAGGCTTTGTCTGAACCCCGGTCTGCCCTGGCACCCGGCTTGCTCTTTTCGGCAGCGCCCGAAAGGAGGCGGGTGCGGTTATGCAGATCAACTTCGAGACTATCGAGCAGCACGCGGGCGAAAAACTGCGCCGGATTGAAAGCCAGGGGGACGATGCCGAACGGCTCGTCGCGCTCAAAAAGTTTCTGAAGATTGAAACGCAGCGGCTGCACCTGCGGCACCGCTTCGGCATCAGCGGCTCGCAGATTGTGGCGGCGCGCACGCTGATTGTTGATCTGCTGATTCAGCGCATGGCGCGCACGGCAGCCGCCCGACACAGCGCTGAAGAGTCGCCGCCGTTTGCAATCATCGCGCTTGGCGGTTACGGGCGGCGTGAACTCGCGCCGCATTCAGACATTGATGTGCTGTTTCTGCACGGGCGCCGGGATGCGACTGCAGCGGCGCGGCTGAGCGAAGCGATCATTTACCTGCTCTGGGATGCCGGGTTTGTCGTCGGGCAGGTCACGCGGTCGCTCAGCGAGTGCGTCAGCATGGCCAGAGAGGACGGCGTGTCGCGCAATGCGCTCGTTGATGCGCGGCTGCTGTGGGGCAGCCGGGAGCTGTTTGAAACGCTGCAACAAAAACTGAATGACGAAGTCTTCAGCGCCAGCCGAAAAGCTTTGCTCGATGAACTGCTGAATGAACGCGCTGAACGGTACGCCAGATTCGGCGAGGTCGCCTGTTTGCAGGAACCGAACATCAAGGAATCAGCCGGCGGGTTGCGCGATCTGCATTCGCTGCTTTATGCGGGCCGCGTGGCTTATGGGCACGCGACGATGCCGGCGCTGATCGAAAGCGGGCAAATGCCTGAGCGCGACGCCAAAGCGATCACCTCGGCGTATGACTTTCTGCTGCGCGTGCGCAACGACCTGCATTTTGTGACGGCGCGGCGCACCGATCTGCTGACGCTCGACCTGCAAACGCAGGTGGCTTTCAATCTGCGTTATGCCGACACGAGGGAATTGCAGGCGTCGGAAATTTTCATGCGCGACTATTACCTGCACGCGCGGCGCCTGCACCGGCTCTGCGACATTCATCTGAAAAAAGCGGCGGCGAGCGAACCGAAGCGGCGCTGGTTCAGCCGCATTCGGGAGGCCGCGCTGGGCGGTTTCGTGATGCGCGACGGCGCGCTTGAAATCGCCGCCGACGCCCGGTCCGCGCCGGTCAGCGCCGAACGGCTGATGATGGCCTTCAGTTACGGGCAGGCGACCAATGCGACGTTTGGCAGCGGGCTGGATGAATTCGTGCAGGCACACCTGCCGCTTGTGAACCGGGTGTTTCGTTCATCGCCCGAAGCCGCGCAGGCTTTTCTGAAGATGCTGCGCGCGCGCGGGCGTGTGGCAACGACGTTGCGGCAGATGCATGAAGCGGGCTTTCTGGGGCGCTTTCTGCCTGAGTTCGGGCGGCTGACCTGCCTGGTGCAGCACGACCTTTATCACAAGTACACGGTTGACGAACACACCATTCGCGCGATTGAGGCGCTCGATGATCTGTTCAATTCGCGCAGCCGTCAGCTCGAACGCTGGCGCGCGCTTTACAGCGAAATCAGCGATCCGGCGGTGCTGCACCTGGGGCTGCTGATGCACGACATCGGCAAGGGCCTGGGCGGCGGGCATACAGAAAAAGGCGTGGTGATTGCCGAGCGCGTGTGTCAGCGCCTGCAGCTTGCGCCTGCCATCACCGGCCAGGTGAAATTTCTGGTGCAGCATCATCTGACCCTGTCGCACACGGCGCAGCGGCGCGACCTGGCCGATGAAAAAGTGATTCAGACTTTCGCGGCGCAGGTCGGGACGATTGAAAATCTGAATCTGCTCGCGCTGCTCACCTTTGGCGACATCAGCGGCGTCGGGCCGGGCGTGTGGAATGAATGGAAGGATGCGCTGGTCTGGGAACTTTATCAGAAGGCGCGGCGCGTGCTGGAGCCGTCGCAGGGCAGCGATGATTCAGTCGAGCGGCTGCGCGAACACATCGCGCAAATGCTGATCAGCGAAATCGGAATCAGCGAAGTGCGCGAGCATTTCAGCCTGCTGCCAACTGATTATGCCAGGCTGATTGCGCCGCAGGTCATCATCGAACACATTCGCCTGGCGCATTCGCTCAATTCACGCCTTGTGCGGACAAGCTGGCGCGTCAATGCGCAGGCGCGCTGCACCGATCTGCATCTGTGCGCCCGCAACCGGCGCGGCCTGTTTGCCCGGATTGCCGGGACGCTTGCGGCGCAGGGCGTCAACATCCTCAGCGTCAACCTCAACACGCGCGCCGACGGCGTGGCGATTGATTCATTCAAGGTTTGTGACACGGTGGGCGAACCGCTCAGCGACCCGCAGCGGTGGGAGCGGATTGACAATGAAATCAGGCGCGCCCTGACCGGCGAACTCAATGTTGCCGCCGCCGTCGCCAGGAAACTGAAATCACAGCCTGCGCGTCCGCGTCGCCGTGCGCTGCACAAACCCGTGCCGACGCGCATCACGTGGGACAACGAATCATCGGACAAAAACACGATTCTCGAAGTGCGGACGGGCGACCGGCTCGGTCTGGCTTATCGCATTGCCAGCACGCTGGCGGCGCTCGATCTCGACATCGTCTTTGCCAAAGTCGCTACTGAAAAGCATCTCGCGCTCGACATTTTCAGCATCACCGATGCCGCTGGCGACAAGCTGCCTGAGGCCGAACTGCCGCGCCTTGAAGCGGCCATCCGGCAGGCGCTCAGCGAAAGTCCTGAATCAACCCCGTCGCTGCCCGCAGGCGCATAGCCCGGGCGATCTGGCCGCCGGTCAGCGGGGCCAGTCTTCAATCACTCAAAGGAGTCATCACTTATGTTGCGTTGGATGAAATTTTCTCTCTGGTCTGTTTTGTGGGCGCTGGCGGCTGCGGTCGTGGCGCTCGCGCAGGCCGCCGCGCCTTCGCTCGAAGACCGCCTGGCCGCCGCCGAAAAAGCCGCCGCCGCCGCCCAGACCGCCGGTGACAATGCGTGGATGCTGGTCTCGGCGGCGCTCGTGCTGATGATGACCGGGCCGGGACTCGCGCTTTTTTACGGCGGACTCGTGCGCAAAAAGAATGTGCTGGCGACGATGATGCAGAGTTTCGTGATGATGGCGGTCATCACCGTGCTGTGGGCCGTCTGCGGTTACAGCCTCGCCTTTGCGAAGGGCACTTCCTTCATCGGCGGGTTTGATTACCTGTTTCTGAAAGGCGTGGGCGGCGATCCGAACGCGGCTTATGCGGCGACGATTCCGCAGCAGACCTTTATGGTCTTTCAGTTGATGTTTGCGATCATCACGCCGGCGCTCATCACGGGCGCGTTTGCCGAACGCATGAAGTTCTCAGCCATGCTGTTGTTTTGTTCACTGTGGACGCTGATCGTTTACCTGCCGCTCGCGCATATGGTCTGGGGCGATGGCGGGTTGCTGAATGCCTTTCTGGGCGGCAGGGTGAAGGCGCTCGATTTCGCGGGCGGCACGGTCGTGCATATTTCATCGGGCTTTTCGGCGCTGATCTGCGCGCTTTATCTGGGCAAACGGATCGGCTATCCCCGGATGCCGTTTGCGCCGCACAACCTGGTGCTGAGCGTGATTGGCGCGTGTCTGCTCTGGGTCGGCTGGTTCGGCTTCAACGCGGGCAGCGCGCTCGGTGCCGGGGCGCTGGCCTCGAATGCCTTTGTGACGACGCACTTTGGCGCGGCGGCGGCGGCGCTCGGCTGGCTGGTGATGGAATGGCTGCGCCTCGGCAAACCGACGGTGCTGGGCGGCATTTCCGGCGCAGTGGCGGGACTGGTCGGCATCACTCCGGCTGCCGGGTTTGTGACGCCGATGGCCGCGCTCGCCATTGGCTTCATCGCGGGCGTGATCTGCTTTCTGGCGGTGACGGAACTCAAGAAGCGGCTCGGTTATGACGATTCGCTCGATGCGTTCGGCGTGCACGGCGTTGGCGGATTCACGGGCGCAATTCTGACCGGCGTATTTGCCACAAGCGCGGCGAATGCATTGCTGCGTGATGATAAGAACGGCGTGAACCTCGAAGGGCTGTTTTATGGCAATGCCCGGCAGGTGCTCAATCAACTGGTGGCCGGGCTGATTGCCATCGCGCTGGGCGTGGTTGGCTCGTTTCTGATTCTCAAGCTGGTTGATCTGACGGTCGGCGTGCGCGTCAGCGGCGAGGATGAAATTCAGGGCCTCGACCTCAGTCAGCACGGCGAAGAAGGCTACAACCTTGACGCCGATCTCATCAGCAGCGGCGCTTATTCCGGCGGCGAGCCGGCGGCAGCGCCGTTGCACAATGCCGCTCACGCAGTCGAACGATAAGGAGGAAGACCATGAAGAAAATCGAGGCGATTATCAGGCCGCACCTGCTCGAAGGCGTCAAGGACGCGCTCCAGGCGCTCGGCGTGCAGGGTCTGACAATCAGCGAAGTCAAAGGCTTCGGGCGGCAGAAAGGCCACACCGAGGTTTATCGCGGCAGCGAATACAAGGTCGAGTTCGTGCCGAAGCTCAAGCTCGAAGTGGTGCTTGATGAAGAGATCGTCGAAAACGCGATCAGCGCGATCATCAAGGCGGCGCGCACCGGCAAATTCGGAGACGGCAAAATTTTCGTCCTGCCGGTTGAGGACGCGATTCGCATTCGCACCGGCGAACACGGCGAACACGCCGTCTGATTTCGAGGCCCTGAAATGAAGCAGGGGAAGCACCAGCTTGATTGATGATGCTGCAACATCATCCTGCTGCTTCCCCCTGTCCTAACCGCACCGGAAACCTGCTGACAGGAACCCAGTCCGATTACGCGCTGAGTATAAAACCTCGCTCGGCGCGTTGCCAGGCCGCAGGCTCCCTGTCATCAGCCCGCCTGCTGGCGGTTCCGGTCATCACCACAACCGTCAGGAGGCAACACCAATGACCATCCGCAGAATCTGCCTGGCCGCAATGCTCACCGTGCTGAGCGTGCCGGCCCTCGCGCAATCAACGATCTTCAATATCCCTTCGACTGATGTCGTGACGAAAAAGAAGATTTACTTTGAATTCGATTTCATCACGCACTGTGAAAGCCACGACAACGGCGGCTTTCAGACTTACGTGCCGCGCGTGGTGGTCGGCGTCGGCAGGGGCGTCGAAGTCGGCGTCAATGTGGGCGCGACGCATTCACTGGCGCCCACGACGGTTTATGTGCAGCCGAACATCAAGTGGCAGTTTTACGCGAATGAAGATGCCGGCACAGCCCTGACGGCGGGCGCGATTGCTTACGTGCCGGTGAAGGATCGGCGGCTGAACGATTCGTTCGGATTTTTCTACGGCAATGTCAGCAAAAAATTCAAAGGCACTTACGGCCCGCGCGTCACTGCCGGTGGTTATGGCCTGGCTGATTACGACGCGGCAGGATTCGACAAGGGCGGCGCGATGCTGGGTTACGAACAGCCGCTCAGCCGCAAAGTGAATTTTGTAGCCGACTGGTTCAGCGGCCACAACGGTTTTGGTTATGTCACGCCGGGTCTGTCTTTCGCGCTGCCCAAAAACAGCCTGTTCAATGTCGGCTACAGCGTCGGCAACAAAGGCAAAAAAAATAACGGGCTGTTTGTTTATTACGGCCTGACGTTCTGAGGCCGCTGGAGGAAGTCGGAAGTCGGAATTCGGAATTCGGTAGTCGGTAGTCGGAATTCGGAAGCTGAAAGCGAGATGGCAGATGACAGATGGCAGATGACAGGAAGCAGCCAGACTGCGGCCTCTCTTCATGCCGAATTCCGACTACCGACTACCGACTTCCGACTTTTTCTCAGGCTCGCGCGCTTCAGCCAGGCGCTGGTCAGGGGTATAATCCGCCGCGTCAGCAAACTTTCCTGGTCAGCAGACTTTCAATTCAAAAGGAGTCCATGACGATGCGTGTGACACGACGCGAATTTATGCAGGCTGGAGCGGCGGGCCTCGCGGCTGCCGGGTTATGGCGTCACGGTTCGCTGGCGGCTTATGCCGCGGCGAAGGGCGTGAAATTCAAAGTTGGCGTGCCGGACTGGAACCTGCGGCAGACGGTGAAGGTCGAAGCTGTGGCGACGGCGCGCAAACTCGGTTTTGACGGCGTGCAGATCAGCATTGGCCGCGCGCCTGATCGCCTGCCGCTGGCCGACAGGGAATTGCAGCAGAAATATCTCGCTGAATCGAAACGGCTGAGGTTGCCGATTGCTTCGTTGTGCCTCGACATTCTGCATCAGAACGGCCTCAAGTCCGATCCGCTCGGCCCGCGCTGGGTGGCGGAATCAATCCCGATTGCAAAGGCGATGGGCGTCAAAGTCATCCTGCTGCCGTTCTTTGGCAAATGGGCGATCAAGCAGCAGGCTGAACAGGAGCGCGTCGGCGATGCGCTCCGGGAGGTGGCGCCGCTGGCTGAAAAGGCGGGCATCATTCTCGGCCTTGAAAACACCATTTCGGCGCGTGAAAACGTGCGGATTATGGAGCGCGCCAAATCGCCGGCGGTGCTGGTCTATTACGATGTCGGCAATTCGTCGAATGAAGGCTACAACATCATCGAAGAGATTCGCTGGCTGGGCCGCGCGCGCATCTGCGAAGTGCATCTCAAGGACAACCCGCATTATCTCGGTCGGGGCAAAATTGATTTCAAAGCCGTCATTGATGCGCTCGCCGGGATTGGCTACCAGCACTGGGCGCAGCTTGAATGCGACGCGCCGAGCGGTTCGGTCGAAAACGATATGACCACCAACCTGAAATTCATTCGCGGTCTGCTGGCCGAACGCGCGGCCTGAGGCGGAGGAAACAAACATGATTTCATGGTTTTCAGTTCATCGGCTGACGATCCTGCTTTGCCTGTGTCCGGTGATCTTTGCCGCTCAGGCTGACAGCATCACTTTCAATCTGCGGCCACAGCCTGAACAGACGGTTCACCTGAAGATGACGCAGGAGCTGGATTTTCAGCTCAGCTTTGAGACGGCTGCCGCTTCGTCGGTAGCTGGCCTGGGGCCGATGAAGATGAGCGGCAGAACCGTCTTTGCCATGACGCAAAAGACCGGCAAGCCGAATGACAAGGGGCAGCTCAGCGCCGAACTGACCTGGGATGAAGCCGTTGCTGAGCTGACGCTGAACGGCTCGCCGATGCCCTCCGGCGGGCAGGCCAACCGGCTCCTCGGCAAAAAGATGACTGCCATCTGGGAACCGGACGGCACGCTCGCGGATCTCAAACTGCCGGATGATCCGGGCCTGCCCGCTGACACCATCAAGCAAATGATCAAAGGCCTGATGGGCCTCGTGCCGAAAAAGCCGCTGACCATTGGCGAAACCATCACGACGCCATTTGAGATGGCGCTGCCGGTTCCCGGCGCAGGCCAGATGAAATTTGACGGCAGCAACAAATACAAACTGGTCGCGGTCGAAAAGGATGGCGCTGACCGGCTGGCGAGGTTTGAAAATACCCTGGACGGCAGAGTGAACTCTTCATCAGAAATCAATACGCCGCAGGGCAAGGTGATGACGACCGTTGAAATGACGGTCAGCGGCGGCGGCCCGCTGCTGATGAACGTGGATCGCAATTTCGTCAAAAGCTCAGAAACCCAGGCCACCCTGCAGGCCACCATCAAAATGACCGGTGATTCAACTGACCTCAAGCTGACCCTGCCGACCTACAAAGTGCAGGGCACGATGAAAGTAAAGTTGAGCGGCAGCAACTGAGCTACCTGATGACCACCTGCACCGGGTTGGCGTTCTGCTCGTCAATGATGGCGTTCACCTCAGCCAGGCCGCGTCCGGCCAGCGTGCGCGGCAACCTGACATTGATCTGATCGAGGCCGATCAACTGCCGCTGATCTCCGGCGTAAGTTACCGTCGCGTCAAGCCCGGCAATCGTCACTTTCACATTCGCTTCGCTGCTGCGGGCGCGCAGGCCTGTGCCGAAAAGCGCGAGGTAAACCTGTTCGCTGTCAGGGCCGAGGTCAATCGGCACCGGCACGATTTTGTTCTGCGCCGGATCGAAGCTGACAACGGGTTCATAAATCTGTGAATTGTCAGCTTTGACGCGCACTACAAACGCCGCCGCGAGGCCGCTGCCGCTCGCATCGGCGCTGAACAGGCCCGGCGCCACGCTGGCAATCTGCACCGTGCCGGTTGAGATCGAGCCATCGCTGCTGACGACGGTGACGGTTGCCGCGCCGGGTTTTGTGCCGGGCGGCATCTGGTAATTGATCTGAGTTGGCGAAACGAAAAAGAGCGAGGCCGCGCGCGTGATGCCTTCAGCGTCTTTGATGGAAACCGTCGTGTCGGCCAGCGTCACCGGCAGCGGCAGCCCCTGGGCGCTCTCCGTGCGGGTGGCGAGGCCCGTGCCGAAGGCGGCGGCGATGGCTTCAGGCGCGACCGCTGCGGCGCTGTAACTGGCGGCGGAAACGGTGGCCACCGGAGTTGAAGTGATTGTCAGATCGCGTCCCCCGCTTTCGCGGCCCGCCGCGTCAATCAGGTAAATCACCGCATTGCCGGGTTGCAGCGCGCCGGGCAGCGAGGCCGTGATTTTGACGGGCGATTCAGACCAGCCGCTGTCACGCGAGAGGACATAGCGGTCAGCGCCCTGCTCGACAATCACCTGATTGCCGCTGGCTGAAAAGTTGATGCCGCGAATTTCAATGCCGGCGCCTGGGCGAAAATCAGCCTTGCCCGAAAAGCGATTGATGACGCCCGCGACCGGTCGCAGGTTCGGCCCGCAGGCCGGGCATTCAAGGCTGATCAGCAGGCGCACAAGGTTTGACCGGCGACCCTGCAAATCAATGGTGTAGAGCCAGGCGAAGCGGTCAGCCGTCAGTTCCGACGGCAGTTGCGCGGTCAGTTGCGGCGCGCCGTCGTTCATCGTCAGACTGGCTGGCAGCGTCCACGAGCGCGTCGCCTGCTGATTATCGAGTTGTTCGATGATGACCTGATTTCCGGTCTCCGAAAATCTTTCGCCGGAAATGGTAATGAACCCGCCGGGAAAGAATCCGTCCATCTGCGTTGCCGCATTGAGAACGCCGTAAGTTTCTCTGATGGCCGGACACTTTTCGCATTTCAGATTGAGATACTGCCCGTTGCTGTCAAGGCCGCGCTGATCGGTCACATAAACCAGCGCCCAGCCCGGATGCCTGACGGGCGGCAGCGCCGCATTGATCTGCACCGGCGATTCATAAAACGATTCGCCATTGTCACGCGGCAGCAACGCTTCGCGGCTGCGCTGCCGGACGCGCACAGTGTTGCCCGTCAGCGAAAACGGCGTGGTCGTATTCTGGCAGCAGCCCTGCGCATAAATGGCCATGACGCTGCCGGGGTCCAGTGTGAAATCAGGCGTGCCGGTCTTTGAATCAAGAATGCCGGCCTCAGGCCCGCGCCGCACACGCGGGCAATCGGTGGGCAAATTGAACTGCTGACCGGCGAGAAATGCCTGAAAGACGCGCCCGCTTTGGGTCTGCTGAAGCTGTCCGTCACGCACGCGATACATTCCGAAACCGGGCCAGCCGTCGCCGTCCCAGATCGGGCCGTTATCCACAATCTGCCAGAGCATGACGTATGACACCTGGAAGCTGTCGGGCGCGGCGGCGGCTTCCAGCACCTCGCGCAGCGTTTCTGCCGCGTAGCATTCGCCAAAGTCTGTGCGCGGGAACCCGACTTCACCGATGATGAAATTGCTTTCGCCGATTTCAGGTCGCAGCGTGCGCACCTTTGCCAGCGCAAAGTTCAGATCGCGGTTGTAAGCCTCTTTGACGTTGAGCGACGGATTGCTCACGCGGTCATAAAACGACTGATAGGCCGAGTACGAGTAATAATCCACCGTAACTCTGGGCGCGACGTAATCAATCACGCAGCGGTTCCTGAGTGGATTCTCTTTGATCGGATCGCTGACCGGCGTGCCGCAGGGCTGTCCCGTGCGACTGCGCCGCACTTCATTGAATTCGAGCGCCGAATAAAGCCGGGCAGCCTGCGCTGGAAAGGTCTGACGCGCATCACTGACGCCATCGGCCCGCGACTGCACCCAGCGGGTGAAATGGTCCCACGCGTTTTGCTTGTTATACTGCCCGTCCATCATCCCGTCGCCTTCCCAGTTCAGAATGATGAAAGTCTTGTCCGCATAGTTCGGATTGCTGAGCAGCGTTTCGCCCAGCGCGCGAATCTCGGCGCGTTCGGCAGCATATTCAGCCGTCGTGTAACCATCGGCCCACTGAGCAGACATATCAGCGCGTGAATAGACGGTCAGCAGGTAAGTCCTGAAGCGCGGATCGCGGAAGAGTTTGTCATAAGCCGCGCCCGACGCTTCGCGGACCAGATCGTAAGGCTGCGGCGAATTGACGTAATAAATATCGCGTGCCCCCAGCCAGACCCGCACGACGCGGCTGCCGATGGCCGCAACCTGACCCGCGCCCCAGTTGAGCCGGTCATTGCCGCCCGCATCGCCCGGATAAGCGCCGTAATCAATGCTCCAGTTGTAAGCGCCAAAGCGGTCGGCGCGGGCAGTGGCCGGTGGCGGCGCCGCCTGCACCGCCTGCGCGGTAGCGGCCCGCAGGCCTGAGGGCCGGAGTTGTTTTCCGAATACAAACAGCGTGAAGGTTACAAGAACGAGCGCGAGACAGAGACGGAACACTGACTTCATACTGCACAACCTCACTGAGGAAAAGGTAGTTTGATTTTCAGGCTGAGGGATGCTGTGCCTTGCAGGGGCTTCAGGGATACCAGTCACACAGGGAGAGGCGCAGTATAGCGAATGAAATCAGAAAACAACATGGCCGCCGGTGGTTCGGCGAAAGCCTGCGTTGCTCTGCACGCTGTCACGCCCGCCGCGCCAACATCTCGGCTGTTGGCGCGGCGGGCGTGACAGCGTGCAGGTGTTATTTGAAGCTGACCTTGACCGCATTGGTCGTCTGACCGTCGGCGATGATGACCAGATCAACCATGCCGTGACCGGCCAGCTTGCGCGGCAGCATCAGGTTGACTTGATCCAGACCGACGAAGCCAGGCGCGACCGAGGCGTAATCCACGCCTGTTGCGGCCAGAATGGTGCTGCCTGACAGAAAGTTGACCGTCACGTTGTTCTGCGCGCTGCGCCCGCGCAGGCCTGTGCCATAGAGCACCAGATAGACCTGATCGCCCGGCGGTGCGACATCAATCGGCATCGGCGTGGCGCCATCCGAGACTGATTCAACGCTCTGCTGCCCGCCTGCTGTGACGCGAATGGCATAAGCCGCCGGCGCGCCGCCGCCGCTCGCATCGCCGGTAAAGAGCGCCGGACTGATCGCGGCCACATTGATGACTCCGGCGCTGATGACGACATTGCTGCTGTTGAGGACGCTCACCGCCGCGCGGCCCGGCGCCGTGCCTGCGGGAATCTGATAGTTGATCTGATTGGGCGACACGAAAAAGAGCGGCGCGAGCCTTTCGGCTCCGCTGGCGTCACGCACTTTGACTGATGCGCCGCCAAGCACGGTTGGCAATGGTAACGACGAGGCCAGCGCCAGCCCGGTGGCCACGTTCGGCCCGAAGCCCGCGACGATTGATTCCGGCGCAAGCTGGCTGCTTGCGTAACTCGCGGCTGACACGGTCACAAAGTTGGTCAGGTTTCTGGTCGTGTCGAGTTTGACGATAAACGCATCGCCGCCGCCGCCAGGGCTGGGCTGCAGGGCTGCTGCCACCGGCAGAATGGTCGAACCCGTGTCGCCCGTCACGTAAGCATGGCCTGCGGCGTCCAGCGCAATCGCATTGCCGTAATCATTGCCGTCGCCGCCGTAATAAGTCGCAAACAGACGCGCTGAACCGGCGGCATTGAATTTGACAATGAACGCATCGCTGCCGCTGCCGGCGGCGTCCGGCACGATGTTCTCAAGCGGAAAGTTCGTCGAAAAAGTATTGCCGGTGACGTGCGCCTGGCCTGCCGCGTCAACCGCGATGCGCGAGGCGTAATCGTCACCGCTGCCGCCCAGCCACGTTGACCAGGTCAGCGCCGATCCGGCGGCATTGAGCTTTGTCACAAAGGCATCGGTGCCGCCACCGCCGTATTTGGTTTGCACCGGGTTCTGCGCCGGAAAGTTCGTTGAACTCGTCACGCCCGACACATAAGCATTGCCGCTGCCGTCAACCGCCAGGCCGTAAGCAATGTCGTCACTGCTGCCGCCGAGATAAGTCGAATAAACGAAGGCCGAGCCGGTAGCATTGAGCTTCGTGATGAACACATCACGATTGCCGCCGCTTTGCGCCTGCAACGGCGCGGTGGTCGGAAAGTTTGCGGAGGCCGTGAAGCCCGTGACGTAAGCGTTGCGATTGCTGTCCACGGCTACTTTCTGCGCGGCGTCGTCGCCGCTGCCGCCGAGGTAAGTTGAATAAACGATGGCCGAGCCGGTGCTGTTGTATTTGGTGACGAACGCATCGAAGCCGCCGCCAATCGCATTGCGCAGCGGATTCTGCAAGGGAAACGAAGCCGAGTTGGTCTGGCCCGTGACGAGCGCGCTGCCGTCGGCATCAACCGCGATGCCGAAGACGCGGTCATCGCCGCTGCCTGCGGCTCCCGTGCCAGGGCCGCCGAGGTAAGTTGCAAAATCGAGCGCCGTGCCGCTGGCGTTGAGCTTCGCCACAAACCCGTCAAACGCGCCTCCGGCCTGACCGGCCTGACGCGGGCTGACGGTTGGGAAATCGGTCGAACTGGTGTAACCCGCAAACCAGACGTTATTGCCTGCGTCCAGCGCCAGATCGGTCGCGGCATCAGCGCCCGATCCGCCAATGTAAGCGGCATAAACGATCTGATTTCCGGCTGGATTGAGTTTGAGGACGAAGGCGTCGCCGTTGCCGCCGCTGCTGCCTGACGGAACCCGCGCCGCACCCGGAAAGTTGGTCGAAGCCGTAAAGCCGGTCACGTAAACATTGCCCTGCGCGTCAACCGCAATGCCCTGACCGGTATCGTTGCCGCTGCCGCCAAGCAGCGTGGCATAACTCAGCACCGGATCAATGACGAGCGTCTTTGTGCGGTCATAAGCGCCGAGCCGGAAGCTGATTTCAGCTTTGCCCTGACGATGACTGATCGCGTAACGGGCGGGAATGATCTGCCGCTCGCCGTTGATTTCCTGATAAACGAGCGGCGGCGCCTGGCGCATTTCGCCGCTGCTGAGCTTGAGCACGAGGTCGCCCTGACGATCAATCCGCACACTTTGCGCGCCCGCAAAAGTCAGCCTGATCGCGCGCGGGTCAGCGCCCGGAGCCACGACGAAATCATATTCAAGCTGCTGCTGCCGACCGTAATAAATCAGATCCACGCCCGGCCAGACGGCGCGATATTCAACCTTCGCATAACTGGCAATGCCGGTGCGCCACTGCGCCGGGTCGCTGCCGGTGAAATAGCTGCTCTGGCCGGGCAGTTCATTCAGCCCGCTGATTGGTGGTGACGGGTTCGCCCCGCGAAACTGCAGGCGCAGCGTTTCAGAGTTCGGCAATTTGCCGACCTGCTGCACCTGAAAGACGGCTTCACGCGCAGTCAGAAACAGCCCGTAACCCTGGCCGCGCGCCAGAAACTTCACTGCATCGGCGGCCTGGCCCTGATTGATTTCAAAACTGAGCGGCAACTGGCCGAATGAATGTGCAGCTTCGGCCTGCGCCGATTGAGCGGCTGCAGCAGGCTGGATCAGGCGCGGCCCCTGGCCGAACGCGGGCATTGCCGCGAGGTTGAGCAGCAGGGCGAGCGTCAGCGCCGACAGACGTTTGGCCGTGTGGCGGATCATAATCATGGCGTACATCCTTTTCTGAATCGGGTGAATAAATCAGGTGGCCCGGATTGAGCATGCAATCAGCCGGAACTGACCCCGGGGCGGGCGCTGGCTGTCCCTGCAGGCGCACATATTTCCCACAGATGAAACTTTTAATCGGGGCAAGTCTCCACGCGGAGATGGTGTGTCAGGCTGGCGGCGGTGAATTTACAGGCAAACTGTGTTACATGGTTTCCAGGCGGCTGATCGGGGATAATGACTTTCCGCCCAAACCAGTGAGGGTCACAGCAGGGGGAACACAAGCTTAACATGACCAGAATTCTCGTCACCAACGATGATGGAATTTTTTCGGCAGGCCTGGCCGCGCTGGCCGCTGCCCTGGAAAGCGTCGGCGAAGTCACCGTCGTCGCTCCGGCCTCGGAACAGAGCGCGTCATCGCATTCGCTGACGCTGACGCGCCCGCTGCGCATTCGGGAGCACGAAGAGCGGCGGTACTCGGTGGACGGCACGCCGACCGATTGCGTCGTGCTGGCGCTGACCCGGATTATGGAGGGCCGCCGCCCTGACATCGTTGTGTCGGGCATCAATTACGGCGCGAACCTGGGCGATGACGTGACCTATTCCGGCACGGTGGCCGGCGCGCTGGAAGCCGCTGTTTTCAAGCTGCCGGGCATCGCGGTCAGCCTGGCCACGCGCCGCCGCTTTGAATTCGAGCAGGCCGCCGCCTTTGCCGCTGAACTGGCGCGCAAGGTGTTGCAGGAAGGTCTGCCCGAAGGCACGATTCTGAACGTCAACGTCCCGCCTGGCGAAATCTGTGGCTCGCGCATCACGCATCAGGGCACCAATCTCGGCACAACCAATATCGTCGAAGGCACAGACCCGCGCGGGCGGTCTTACGTCTGGATCGGCATTCAGGACATTGCGTGGTCAAAGGAAGACCTCAACAGCGACTATGCCGCCATCGAGCAGGGCCTCGTGTCAATCACCCCGCTGCGCGCTGAAATGACCGATTACCGCGCCCTTGAAGATCTGCGCACCTGGAACGGGTTTATGAACAACGCGCACGAATAAGAAAGGACCAGTCAGAGACAGATGGTTCAGGCTGATGCTTCAGGTCGCAATCGCGGTTACGATCAGGCCCGCATTCGGGCGCGGATGGTCGAACATTTGCGCCAGCATTACGAGATTCGTGATGAGCGCGTGCTGGCGGCGATGAACGCCGTGCCGCGTCATTTATTCGTGCCCGAAGCGTTGCGCGGCAATGCTTACGGCGATCACGCGCTGCCGATTGCGGCGGGGCAGACCATTTCGCAGCCTTACATCGTGGCGCGACAGTCTGAACTGCTCGGACTGCAACCCGGCGACCGCGTGCTGGAAATCGGCGCTGGCTCAGGCTATCAGACGGCGATCCTGGCGCACCTGGCGCGCGCGGTCTTCGCCATCGAACGCAAAGTTGAGCTGGCGCGCAGTGCCCAAAAACTGCTGAACGAACTGCGCTTCACCAACGTAATTCTCAAGTGCTTCGATGGCACCAGCGGCTGGCGTGATTATGCGCCTTATGCCGGGATTCTGGTGGCTGCCGGGTCGCCCGAAATCCCGCCGCCGCTCGTCGAACAACTGGCCATTGGCGGCAGGCTGGTCATTCCCGTCGGCACTGAAACGGAACAACGGCTGATGCGTGTGACGCGCACCGACACCGGCCCGAAGACCGAAGATTTTGGCCGCTGCCAGTTTGTCAGACTGGTCGGGCAGCACGGCTGGCACAGCGAGCGATAAAGCACCCGGCCACATCAACCAGTCCCCCAATCACCGCAACATCAAACAGAAAAGGATGGACGTAATGAAACGCATTGCACTCACTCTGACGATTTCGCTGCTGCTCCTGGCGGTCGCTGCCGCGCAGGAAAATCCAAAGGCCGGCAACGGCGCAAAACCCGAACCGAAAGCCGACACGAAGGCCGCCGCGACCCCGACCGTTGATGAAATTCTGGCAAAGCAGGTTCAGGCCGTGGGCGGCAAAGAGGCCATTGAAAAGCTGACCTCGCGCACGAGCAAAGGCACCATCGAACTCGAAGGCATGGGCATGAGCGGCACGGTCGAAACCTTCTCGAAAGCGCCGAATAAAAATGCGGTGGTCATTACGCTGTCAGGTTTCGGCACCGTCAACAATGTCTTTGACGGCAGCAGTGGCTGGTCGTCAGACCCGATGAGCGGATTGCGCGAACTGAGCGGCGCGGAGCTGACCACGCTGAAGCGCGATTCTGATTTCTATGGGGCCATCAATCTCAGGAAACATTTCTCGAAAATGGAGCTGAAGGGCAAAGAGAAAGTCGGCTCATCGGACGCCTGGGTCATCGAAGCCACACCGGCTGAAGGCAGCCCGGAGAAACTCTATTTTGACGTCGCTTCAGGCCTGCTGATCCGGCACGATGCTGAACGCGAAAGCCCGCAGGGAAAGATGCCCGTCGAAATTTACACCGACGATTACCAGACGGTGGACGGCGTCAGGGTTCCGTATTCAATCCGCCAGGTCACACCGGCCTTCACGCTCTCAATCAAGCTGACAGAAGTGAAACACAACACGCCGATTGAGGACGCGAAGTTTGGCAAGCCGGCGGCGCAGTAATAAAGCAGGAAGTCGGAAGTCGGAAGTCGGAATTCGGTAGTCGGTAGTCGGAAGGAAGAGCAGCCGCAGTCTCGCTGCCATCTGCCATCTGCCATCTCGCTTTCGGTTTCCGACTACCGACTACCGAATTCCGAATTCCCGCTTTCACCTATGCCAGCATATTCATTCATTCAGTGCGACGTCTTTACGGCAAGGATTTTTGAGGGCAATCCGCTGGCGGTCTTTCCAGAGGCCGCAGGCATTGACGAGGTAACGATGCAGCGGATTGCGCGAGAAATGAATTTGTCAGAAACAGTCTTTGTGCTGCCGCCGGGCGATCCGGCAAAGGCGCTGCGCCGGTTGCGCATCTTCACGCCGGGCCAGGAGCTGCCGCTTGCGGGGCATCCGGTGGTCGGGACGTGGAATGTCCTGGCGCGGCGCGGCGTGGTGGCTCCGCCCGCCTCAGGCAACGGGCGCGTCACGATTCAGCAGGAACTGAAACTCGGCGTGCTGCCGGTGGCCATTGATTTCGCTGACGGCAGGCCGGTCAGAGTCGTGATGACGCAGGGCAGGCCGGAAGTCGGCGCGCCGCTCGATGAAATTGCCGCCTGCGCCCGCGCGCTGAATCTGTCGCCGGATGAGATTGGCGATTCGGTCCTGCCGGTGATTGTGTCATCAACCGGCGTGAGGTTTCTGATCGTGCCGCTGCGCAGCCGCTCGGCCCTGAGCCGGATGAAAACGAACGGCGCTGAATTGTCAGCCCTGCTCAGGCGCACCGGAGGCACGGGCCTCTATGCCGTCACCCGCGAAACGCACCATGCGGAATCCTTCGTCAGCACGCGGATGTTTGCCGATGAATCAACCGGCGTTGGCGAAGACCCCGCGACCGGCAGCGCCGCCGGCACGCTGGCCGCCGCGCTGGTGCATTACGGCGTGGTGGCCTCAGTCAATGGCGCCGCAAATTTCATTATCGAACAGGGCATTGACATGGGCCGCCCCAGTCGCATCGAAGCTGAAGTCGAAGGCACCGCCGGTGAGGTCAGCGTCGTGCGCATCGGCGGCGCTGCCGTTGAAGTGCTGACCGGCAAGATGACTTTCTGAAGTGAGCCACAGCCGGACCGCGAACTGAAAGTTCGCGGTCCGGCTGTGGCTGCGTGTGCATTGTCACTTTGCTTCCCAGCTCAGGCCCTGGAGCGAAAAACTCAGGTGCCGCGGGTCGGTTGAGTTTTTATCCACTTCTTTGGGGATAAAAACTCTGCTGCTGCTGATGGTCAGTTCGGCAAAGTCGCCGTTGCCGAGCCGCGCTGCCGGAATGTTGTAGACCTTCTCAGTCGGTTCGGTCGGGGCCGGGAACTGATCGAGCTGTTCACCGTTGAGTTTGATGGTGATGGTCGGCGGTTGCGGGAAGCGGTCTTTCGGCACATTGCCCCTGATCTTCAGCACGGCGTCGCGCTTCGGATTCTTCAGCCTGATGACGCCTTCCTCGCTCATCCAGCGCCACGTCAGATCGCGGTCGCGTTCTTCATCAAAGAATCCCTTTTCATAAATCACCTGTGGTTCGGGCGTGGGCGTCGTCGCTGCCGCCGGAGTCGGGGACGCCTTGTCCTCATCCGCCGCGCACCCGGCCAGACCGCACAGCAGCAGTAATAAAATCAGTGCCAGAGCTTTGTTCATCGCGTGATCTCCTTGTCAGTTGGCTGGCCGGACGGCAGCCGGTCGTTTGTTCATCTTTATGGTTGTTGCTCAATCTGCCAGAGGCTGATCTGCTGATACTGCCCAAGCTGACGCCACCGGCCAGGCAGGTGTTGCTGCGCGGCGGCAATCTCCTGCGGCATCAGCAGCGCATAACAGCGCACGTTCCGCTCCGCCGCGTGACGGCTGATGATCGTCCATTGTTCCGGCAGCAGGTAATCCCAGCGCGCAATCGGGCGGCCCGTGTAAAATTTCAGCGCGCCGCTCATCTCCATCGAAACCACCAGCGCCTGCGCGGGCAACTGACGATCAGCCCAGCGACACGAACGCGCATGCACATAATCGGTCGCGCCCAGACTGAGAATCGCAAAACGCCGGAGGATCTGCTGCGCAAAGATTGCCGGAATAATCAGCAGCACGCAAATTACCGCCGCGCGCCACGCCTGCCGCCGTCGTTCACTCGTCAGCCGGTCAGCCACGTTTGCCGCCAGCGTCTGCGCCGTCAGCAGCAGGCCGATAATCAGCGCCGGAATGCCCGGCAGTAAAAAGCGCGTGTACCACCATTCGTTGTAAATTTCGTAGCAGCAGTAAAACAGAAAGAACGCCGCAAACCAGCCGATCAGCAACGCGCGCCGTCGCCATTCAATCCGGCGATTGAAGGCCGTCAGCAGCCAGCCGACAAGCGGCAGCGGACTCATCATCATCGCCAGCCAGTAAACATAGTGCCTGAAGCGCGCCGGAAAATAATGAAGCGCAATCGCATCCTGCAACTGAATTGCCCCGTACCCGGTGCGCAGCGGATGACCATACGCCGCCTGGTTGTAAATCAGAAAAACGAGGGCCAGCGGCGCGCCACCGAGCAGAAAGTAAAGCAGCGTCCTGGGCTTCAGCCGCAGGCTCAGCAGCAGCGGCGCCAGCAGCAGCACATTCGTCGGGCGCACCAGAAAGGCCACGCCGAAGGCCGCGCCGGCCACGACGGCCCATGGCTGCTGTCGCCCTGAACGCAAGGCCGCCAGCACTGCCAGCAGTGACCAGAAAGTCGCGGCAATGTCGCTCATCGGTTGCAGCGCCAGATACACAAAGACCGGACACACCGCGAGCAGAAATGAACCCGTCGCGGCCAGACCGCGCGACAATCCCAGCTCGATGCCGACCAGATACATCAGCACCAGGCACAGCACCGCCAGCAGCGGACTGACGATGAACGGCCCGTTTTTCCAGCCTGCCAGCGTCGCCGCCGCCGCCAGGTGCAGCGGCCAGCCAACGGGATAAAATGACGACATCGTGCCCGGACGCGGCCCCGGCGCGTGACCGAGCGGAATGAAATACGGCGCGAACTCAGCGGGCAGTCCGAGTTGTCTGAGCGGCGCGACCTCCTGCACCAGATGATCGCTCAACAGTGCGCGCGCAACGCTGGCATACCCTGAACTGTCAGAGCCGCCGACCGCATAAGAAGCCTGCCGAATGAGCGTTGCGCCATACAGCGTCAGCGCCACGACCACGCCGCCGAGCCACCATTTTGAACCGCGCACCCTGAAACGAAATTTTGCCGCTGACTGCAGGCCTGGGCGTCGCGGCCACCCGGTCTGACTGATGACGGCTCCGGTCAGCAGCACGAGCAGGCTGAGCAGTGAATACCTGATGCCGTTGCGAAAGCCCGGCGAGCGAAACACAAATTCGATGCGATGGCTGCCCGGCGCGACACTCACGCCGCGCAGGACGTGATTGACGCGCTCAACCGGCACGCGCTGCCCGTCAATCCACGCTTCCCAGCCGCGATAATAAATTTCGCTCAGCACCAGAAAGCCCGGCTGCGCGTTGCGCGTCACCAGTTCAATGCGCTGCGGTTCATATTTTGTAACGCTGACCTGGGCCTCGCTGACCGGGCCGGTCGCGGGCAGCGTGATCGCGCGCGCGCCGAAATCTTCAGTCTCAAGCAGGGCCGTCTGTGCCGGATCGAAGGGCTGCTGATCGGTCAGCCTGCCGGTTTTGATGGCCTGCAACACTTCAGCGGCAGGCCGGGCCTGCACCTCGCGCACAAACCAGGCGCGGGGCAGCGCCCTGATGTTTTCGTATAAATCAACGGTGTCGAACTGCGCCAGTTTGCGCCAGCGTGAAGCGGGCAGCGTGCGACTGTCGAGCGGCGTTGAGGTCTGCGACTGCGCGTCAAACAGCGAAGCGCGTTCGAGGCTGAGTTCAACCGATCCGGTTTCACGAAAATCAAATTCCACGCTGACGATTTCAGCCCGGTCAAACCGCAGCCGTGCCAGATACCGATGGCCCGCGAAGCCGCCCGCGTCCCAGCTTTGCGCTGCGGCAGCGCGCTGATGTCTGATGACGGACGTCACATCGGCGCGATCCCAGGCCCATTCGGCAGTGTCGCGCCCGGCCTGCAATTCGCGTTCAATCACGCGCCCGTCGCTCGTGTGCAGCCTGACGCTGGCCACCGGCGTGCCGTTTGTCAGCGCGGCTGCATTGCTCAGCGATGAAATGACGGCGAGTTCAGTGGCCGTCACGCCGTTCAGCGCCATTTCAACGTGCGTGCCCGGCCTGAGCCTGAGGCTCAGCGGAGCGCGGCTGAACACGACGCCGTCAATTTTATCGCCGTGAAATTCATCAACCGGCACGCGCCGTTCATTGAGCAGGTATTTCACATTGAGCAGATTGAAACCCTGATGCTGCGGGTCGAAGGCGCTGCTGTCCTGCACCGCGCCTTCAGCGGTCATCTCACCGGCGACGGCGGCGAAGCGGCGCAGTTGCAGCACGTCATAGCCGTTGACGCTTTGCAGGCCGCGCGCAATCGAGACATTCGGAAAATCGAGCGCGTCGTAATTTTCGACAAACGGCATTGCGCCGTGACTGAGAATGCGAAACGAGTTCAGATCGGTTTCGCGGGCCTTGATGGCCCTGACGGCGGGCGGATCGCTGAGTTGCGCGTTCGCGTCAAACGCCGCATTGCGCCACTCAAAGGCGTGCCCGAAAGCCGCCAGATCAGCCAGCAGCAATCCGATCAGCAGCGCGCCGGCCAGGCGGCTGCGACGCCGCGCATAAAACCATGCGGTCATCACGCTGAGCAGAAAAAAGCTGATCGGAATGAGCGCTTCGGCATTGGTGAGCGAACCGAACTGCGGCTGACGCGGTTTATTCGTCAGCAGGTGCGGCCAGAAAAAACAGTAAACAATCGCGGTCACAGTCACCAGCAGACCCAGGCTTGCCGCCGCGCGGGTGAGGGCGCGGCGCACGCTGGCCTGATCCATCTGCGCCAGGTAATGCAGCCCGAAGCCGGCCAGCGCTGAAACCGCAAAATCAAACTCCAGCAGGTGACGGTAAGAGCCGCGAAAGAGGTTGTAAACCGGCAGGCGATACAACAGGCCATTGAGTCCGAAGGGCAGGTAGGCGCCAAAGGCCAGCGTCAGCGACAGCGCGGCGATAAAGCCCCAGAACCAGACCAGCCGCCACCGCTGCGACCCGCAGATGGCCACGAGCGCCAGCAGCAGCGCGAACATTCCCACATAGCCGCACGAAACCGCCACGTTGTCGGCGCCCCAGTCCGACGGCCCCCAGGGCGCAAGGATGTATGGCCGCGAAACCGCGCCGCCGAAAAAATAGGGAAAGATCAGCGACACCACCTGACGCGGCGGCATTGAAAACGCGCTGAAGTATTCATACGTCAGCTTTGCGCGCCCGCTTTGCTGCACCAGTTCGCGGGACGGAATCCAGTTGATCGCCGCCAGCAGCGTGCCGCAAACAATCATCGTGGCCGCCGCCGCAAGCAACTGCCAGCGCGGCGCAGTCGCCGGACGAAAGAGCATGGCAAACAGCACATAAGCCCCGGCCACCAGCGCCGTGTAAACCAGCATCTGCGGTTCACCGGCCAGAAACTGCAGCGCGAAAAAGAAGGACCCGATGACGACCCACCGCCACGAAATGCGCTGATAAAGCTGCTCCATCGCCAGCATCATCCAGGGCAGCCACGCCGCCGCCGCGATGCGCGACGTGTGACCGAGATGCGCGATCATAAAACCGCTGAAGGTGAAGCTCAGCCCGCCCGCCAGCGCCGCCAGTCGTGACAGCCCGACCCGGCGCAGATAAAGATACGTGCCAAGCAGCGCCAGGTGATAAGTCGTGATGACCACGACCTTCATCGCCACGCCCGGCGAGAACAGCGCAAACAGCCAGTTGGGCGGATAAAGCGCGCCCGGATAGGTGCTCGCCAGCAACGGCAGGCCACCGAAAATATACGGATTCCAGAGCGGCAGAAAACCGCTGTCAAGCAGCCTGCCAGTCAGCACGCGCACGCCGAAATTCTGAAACCAGCCATCACCCGGCGCGAGCGATGAACTGCCCGTGAACGCCGGATAAAACCAGACCAGCGGCAGCACGAGCAGCGCCGCCCCGATCAGGGCGCGATGCGTGCTGGTTGATTTCAGCTTTGAGGTTGAAGCCTTCAAGTCAGGATCATTTCACGCTGATGATTTTGAATTTCGGTCATTCGTGAAAATTCGTGTTCATTCAGAGCCGCTTTTCTGCTCTCCTGCGTGAGTAACGTCGTTGCAGCAGCGCGCCGCCCGTCAGCAGCAGCGCGCCGAGCAGTGAATACATTGCGCCGTTGCGAAAGCTGTGCGCGCGAAAGATGAATTCCACGCGATGTTCACCGGCAGGCACGGCCAGCCCGCGCAGGACGTAATTGGCGCGCTCAACCGGCACGCGCTGCCCGTCAATCCACGCTTCCCAGCCGCGATAATAAATTTCGCTCAGCACCAGAAAGCCCGGCTGCGCGTTGCGCGTCACCAGTTCAATGCGCTGCGGTTCATATTTTGTAACGCTGACCTGGGCCTCGCTGACCGGGCCGGTCGCGGGCAGCGTGATCGCGCGCGCGCCGAAATCTTCAGTCTCAAGCAGGGCCGTCTGCGCCGGGTCGAATGGCTGCCCGTCTTTCATGCGGCCTGACGTGACCGCCTGCAACACTTCGGCGGCGGGACGCGCGGCGACTTCGCGCACGAACCAGGCGCGGGGCTGCGCCTTCAGGTTTTCGTACAGATCAACCGCGCCGAAGCTTTGAAGTTTGCGCCACCTGGTCGTCGGCAGCGCGACCGGATCAAGCGGCGCTGACCGGCCCGTGACCGGATCAAACAGCGAAAGCCGCATCAGCAGCACATCCGCCGCCGGACCGCTGGCCGATTGCGCTGAGGTCAGGGTGATGCGGGTGATGTCGCTGCGCTCAAAGGCGAGGCGGGCGAGATAATGATGGCCCTGATAAGTTTCATTGACCGGCCAGTTGCTCACGACCCTGGCGCGGTGATGCCGCGCCGCCTGGCTGGTGCGCGGTTCATCCCACGACCATTCGGCGGTGTCGCGCCCGGCCTGAAGTTCGCGTTCGATGGTGCGCCCGTCGCGTGTTTGCAGCGTGATCCTGGCGACCGGCGCGCCGTCCGGCAGGTGAATCGAATTGGCCAGCGTGGACACGATGGCCAGTTCCGCCGCTGTTATGCCGTTCGGAGTGAATTCAAGCTGACTGCCCGGCGGCAGTTTCAGATGCAGCGGCTTTTCGTCAAAGATGATGCCGTCGTAATTTACGCTCGGCCTGGCCGCGTCAGCCTGCGCCCGTTCGTGCAGCAGGTATTTCACATTGAGCAGATTGAAGCCCTGATGCTCCGCGCCATACACATTCAGATTCTGCGGCTCGCCTTCGATGCTCATTTCACCGGTGATGGCGCTCAGGCGCAGCAGGCGCACCGGGTCATAACCATTGATGCTTTGCAACCCGCGCGCAATCGAAACGTTCGGCGCATTGATCTGATCGTAAGCTGCGCCAAACGGCCAGGGGCGCACGGTCGAACTCGCCACGCGAAAGCCATTGAAATCAGGCTCGCGCTGTTTGATAAAGCTGACCGCCGGAGGATCGGCCAGCCGCGCCGCCACATCAAAATCGTAAACCCGCCAGTCAAAGAAATGCCCGAACGAACAAAGATCAATGAACAGCACCGCCACCATGGCCGCCCCCGACCACGCCCGGCGTTGTCTGAGATGAAGCCAGCAGACCGCTGTGCTGACGATAAAGAGTAAAAGCGGGACAAAGGCTTCAGGGGCGGCGATTGAACCGGCCTGCGGCGGACGCGGAATGCCGCTGACCAGGCGCTCGCCGAAAAAGAGATAAAGCACCAGCGTCAGCGTCACCAGTGCCGCCAGCAGCAGCGTGCCCGCGAGCGCGGCGCGGGCGGTTTCAGCGGGCTTTCTTTCGCTGATGAATTGCGCGCCGAGTCCGGCCAGCACCGCCAGCGCAAAATCGCACTCCAGCAGATGCCGCCCGGAAGCGCGAAAGAGGTTGTAAACCGGAATCCGATACAGCGCCCGGTTGATGTCAAACGGCAGGTAAGCGCCACACGCCAGCAGCAGCGAAATCACCACGACGGCGGCCCAGAACCACACCAGCGGCTGCCGCCTGCGCCCGATAATCGCCGTCAGCGCGAGCAGCAGCGCGAGCAGACCGACATAACCGCACGTTTCAGTAATCGCCTCCTGGCCCCAGAACGGAATGTGGTACGGCCCCGCCACCGCGCCGCCGTAAAAATACGGCAGGATGAATTCAGTCAGTTGATGCGGCGGCAGCGCGTAAAGCGAAAAGTATTCGTAAGTGAGTCGCGCGCGCGGCCCCTGTGCGAGCAGTTCCCGCGTCGGCAGCAGTTGAATGGCCGACAGCAGTGCGCCGCACATCGCCATGACCGCCGTTGTGATGATGAATCGCCATCTGCCCGCCGGCGGTTTTCTGAACAGCAAAGTGAAAGCCCAGTAAGCCGCCGTCACCAGCCCCGCGTAACAGGTCATCTGCGGTTCACCGGCCAGCATTTGCAGCGCAATGAATAGTGCGCCGAGCGTGACCCAGCGCCACCTGGCCGTCAGCGAGAGGTTTTCGACCGCCAGCAGCAGCCAGGGCAGCCACGCGGCGGCGGCAATGCGGTTGGTGTGTCCGAGGTGTGAAATCAGATAGCCGCTGAAGGCAAAGGCCAGCCCGCTGATGACGGCGCCAGTGCGGTCAATGCCGATGCGCCGCGCATAGAGGTAAGCGCCCGTCAGCGCCAGGTGATAAGTCGTTATCACCATGACGTTCATTGCGGCGCGCGGCGTCAGCAGCGCAAAGAGCCAGCTTGGCGGATAGAGCGCGCCCGGCTGAATGCTGGCCAGCAGCGGCATGCCGCCAAACACATACGGATTCCACAGCGGCAGCAGGCCCTGGGCGATCAGCTTTCCGGTCAGCATTCTGATGCCGAAAATCTGCGTCCATCCGTCGCCGGGCAGCAGCGTGACGTGGCTGGTGATGACCGGATAAAAATAGATCACCGGCATTAACAGCAGCGCCGCGCTCACAACCGCGCGGCTGCCGGCGACTGATTGCAGATTCAGGGCCAAAACTTCAATTCCGTTCAGTCAGTTGCTTGAAAATCAGGAAAGCCGCGAGACGCCCGCCAACCCGCAGGATACTGAGTCGCAGACAATACCCTGGGAAGATCAGGCAGACAAGGTGAAGCCCAGGAGACAGGCAGTCAGAATTGCAGATTGCAGATTGCAGATTGCAGATTGCAGATTGCAGATTGCAGATTGCAGATTGCGGATTGCGGGATCAGAAACCCGGTCTTTATTCCGCAATCTGCAATCTGCAATCTGCATTTCTGAGGTCAGGCGCGTTCGACGCGAAAGCGCAGGCCTTCTTCTTCGGGCAGCGAATCAATCCAGCGGTTGAGGTTTTCGCGCAACTGTTCGCGGGTGAAGCTGCCGTCATCGAAGCGCGGAATGTCGGGCAGGACGGCGACGAGCGGCGGGTCGGGCAGGTGTTCGTTAAGAAAGCTGACGACTTCCTGCGAGAGGCCTTCGATCCGGCCTTCGCCGCAGGAACTCAGAAAGCAACTGAGGGCGCTCGCCAGCGGTTCGCTGGCGTGTTCGCGCACGCACAGCCGCAACTCCTCGCGGCGCTTCCAGACCTCCTGGCTGTAACAGGCCGCCGCCGAGCGGGCGAGGCTGCGGAAGGCATCCAGAATGCTGCCGAGATTGAGGCGGCGATTGAGCCGGAAGGAGCAGCCACAATGCGGCTGACGTTGCAGGATGTCGCTGATCGGCAGGTCGCAGCGCGTCTTTTCCACCAGTTCGGTCAGCAGGCGCGCATCGCTTTCAAAGGCGCGCCCGTCAAGCTTGAGCTGCGTCAGCAGCTTGAAGCTCTGCCATTCGGCGCTGGCATAAAAGCTTTCGATCATTTCCACGTAAGCCCGATGACCGACGCTGGATTCGTGCGCGGCGGTGTAATAACTGCCGTATTGTTCGCGGAACCCTTCAAAGCGCAGTTCCAGTTGCTGCCGCGATTCGGCCAGCAGCAGTTCGTGCAGTTCGCGCAAACCTGACTGCAACTCGTCACCCTGCTCATCAATCGCTGCTTCGCCGGTCATCTCTGCCGCGAGCAGATAATTTCTGAGCTGCACAAAGCGCGGCAGCCAGTCCAGAAACCCGGCCAGCGACTGCATCTTCAGCCACGCCTGCTCCAGCGCCATGACATCCAGGCCGAACAGATCGAGGATGCGCGACAGCCCGGTTTCAATCGTCAGCACGTCTTCCAGAATGTTTTCGATCATCGCGGCGGCGCGTTCATAACGCCGGATGCTCATATTCACGCTGACCCACGTCGTCATCGTGATCAGATCCGCGGGCAGTTCCTCAAATCTTTCCCGCAGGTCCTGTGTGCGCCACTGCTCCAGCCAGTCCGAGAGCGCATCGCGGACGGTGTGATGCGCTTCGGGCGAAATCAGCGCTGGCAGATCGTCGCGTCCGGTCAGGCGTTTCGACCACGTTTGCAGAATGTCGAGCGGGTAATCGGTCGTGGCCACGCGCCGCAGCGTCGAGAAACGCGCCGGTTCAAAACCCAGATGCAGATTCGCCTTCGTCAGCCGTTTGCCGGTCGCTTCGTCAATCAGTTCGTAAACGCCGCTCGAAATGAACGCCACCAGAATCAGATGCTGCGCCGCGAGCGGCAGCCCGTAAGGCGAGACTTCAAGCAGGCGCAGCACCTTGTGCAGCGGCACATCCGAACAGCCTTCGGCATCGGCATGAATTTCAACCAGCGTGACCAGCGCGTGAATAAAGGGCGGGAGGTTGGCGGCTTCATTGAACACGTTGAGCCGGAACCGGCCCCGCGTTTCGCTGACCAGGCCGAGCGGCACCGCAAACCTGGCCGCGAGTTCGCGCACCTGCTCGGTATTCGGTGAACTGCTGGCAAACAGCCCCGTCAGCAGCAGCAGCACATCGTCGCTCGTGAGCTGGCCGTTAAAATGCGGATGATCGGGATAGAGACTGTCGAGCGTGGCGGTGATTTCACGATTAAGCAGCGCGGCAAAACCAGAGGCCGGATCAAGGTCCGGCGAAACCGGGCGCGTGCCGTGCTGATCGGCAAACACGCCGCGCCGCAGGTATAAATCGGTGAACAGTTCTCTGACCTGCGCGACGAGTTGAGCCTTCAGGCGATTCACTTCCTCCTGCTCATCCTCAGTCGGTTCCGGGCGTTCGTGCAGCGCGAGCAGCCAGGCGAGCGGTTCGAGCGCCTTGTCATCCGCAAGTTCGCCCGCCTGCCAGCGCACTTCGCCCGGCTGACTGATCGTCGCGGCAGACTTTGCCGCCGCATTGAATGGCACGATCAGCAGCCGCCAGTTCTGTTCATCGCCCGACGGCGGCTGCCCGTTTGTCGCGAGGCCAATCTGCCCGCGCCGCGGTGTGCCGCGCCAGGTGATCTCACTGAAAGCCGATTCCGGCAGCAGCGGTCTGAAGATGTCGGCCTCAGCGGGCCGCGCCAGGTCGCCCGGATTCCAGTCCGCAAAGACGCTGCCGCCAACGCTCAGCAGCAGCCTGGCCAGGCGCGGATCAGCGCGGCTGATGTCACGCGCTGCCGTCGCGAGCTGTTCACTGAGCGGCACCGGCGGCGGCACCAGATGCCATTGCCAGGATCGCGCGCCTGCCGCGCCCGCCAGACGAATTGTTTCGGGCGCGAGCGGTTCAAAATGCGCCAGAATGCGCGCCGCCCTTTCGTATCCGCTTTCAGTCGCCGTGCCGCCGTCGAACATCAGCGTCGCATCGGCCAGCCGCTCGACCGTCACCGGTTCTTCGGTCAGCAGAAACAGCGTCAGCGCCTTGCCAAGCATCCTCGCCCACAGCCGATCCTCAACTGACAAATTGCCGAGCGCCTCAGTGACCAGGCGGTCATAAAGCGCAAAGGGCGCGGCGGTCGCTTCGCTTTTGCGCAGTTCGTATTCGTAGCGGTCAAAGAGTTCGTCAACCGTGACCAGCGACAGTTCCGGGCGGTTGAGGGCGCGCGCGACGGCAGTCGAGACAAAGCCGGGCAGTGAAAAATGGCGCGTATGACGGCACATCGCCGGAGCGAGCGTTTCCAGCGTCGGATGCACCGGGTAATAAGCGATGAACTCGCCCTCGCTCCAGGCAAACCCCGGCAGACTGTCTGTGATCTGCTGATACAAAGCGGTCAGGCGGGCTTTCGCTTCCGGCTTTTTGCGCAGCACGCCCTGGGTGATGACCGTGCGCAGCAGGTGCGGCGGCAGCGCGCGCACGCTGACCGGCGGCTGCAGGGCGCCCGGTCCGCCAGCTTCCAGTTGCGCGGCGTAATCCTTTTCATCCAGGGCCAGGACGGCCCTGAGCGGCAGCGATTCGGCTTGTCGTGCAATCAGCTTCAGCCATTTCAGATCGCTCTCAATCACTTCCGGCGTCGCCCGCCAGCGGCTCGACAGGTTGTCAATGAAGAGCACCAGTTGCACATCCAGCGACATGACACTGAGCGTCTGCTCAAAGACCTGTTCGCAGGCGACGGCCTGCTGCCACCGCGTATCGTCAAAGGCCGCGCCTTCGACCAGAATGCTGTTGAGGCCCGCACGCAGTACGGCTTCAAATGCCGTCGGCTCACCGGCCATGAAATTGAGTTCGACCGGAATCAGCGTCCTGCCGCCGAGGTGGCTGAGCGTCTGTTGCAACTGCGGGTGACCGGGAATGGAGCGCACGGCCCGCGTGCCGGTCAGCGCGCGTAAAAAGGCCAGCAGGTGACTCTTGCCGCTGCCGCGCGGACCTGAAATCAACTGCAGGGCCGGCGCCGCACCGCGCGGCGCAATCAGATCACGCAGCATCTGCGCCGCCAGCTTCCCGGTCTCTTCAGTCACGACGTAAGACCGCACCACCCGCTCGGCGTCAGCGCCCGCGAAGGTGGTTATCTCGTCATAACTTTCGAGGTCAACGTAGCTTTTGATCTGAGCCATGTGAACCAGGAACCGGGACCATGGGCCGCCAGTTGTGAGGCTGTTCAGGAGGACTGATTAAAATGCTGAAAATTCAGGGCAGGGCCAGGTTGAAACCGCGCACAATCTAGCACAGCCATTTGACCTCAGGCTATCTTTTTTTGCTGGTTTTCGGTCCTGGCGGGCAATCCGAAAGACCCTGCGCGCGCGGGCGTTTTTCTTTGTCCGCCGGTACGTGCCGCATCCAATAACCGCAGCCTTTCTGCTACAATCCCGGCGTCCACGGACACCGCGGGCCGAAGCCGACAGCCGTTGCCGCAGAACCCGGCAGCGACTCTGGTCGGCCTCATTCGTTCGTTCTCCACCAGAGATCATCTGCAATTCAAACTGACCGAATCAACAGGAGAAATTCTGCATGCACCGGAATGTTTTCAGGCAGCTTCTGCTGCTCACGCTCGCCCTTGTGACCCTGACCCTGACTGCGGCGGCGCAACGCGCCCCCGGCCCCTTTGACAAAGTTCTGGGCCGCTGGGATCTGACCGTCCAGGGGACGGACGGGCCTTACCCGTCGTGGATGGAAATCCGCCTGCGCAAGGAGGTTGAACTGATGGGCAGTTTTGTCGGGCGCTTCGGCAGCCTGCGCTATGCGACCAGGGTTGAATACAAGGACGGCGAACTGACCGTTCAGATTCCACCTCAGTATGAAATGACGACCAGCGATCTGATCTTTCACGGCAGGCTCAGCGGCGACAAGCTCACAGGCACGACCGTTGACGAGAAAGGCGCGACGATCAACTGGGTGGCCGTCCGCGCGCCTGAAATGAAGCGCACCGCCGCGCCGCAGTGGGGCAAACCCGTCAATCTTTTCAACGGCAAAGACCTGACCGGCTGGAAGCTGCGCAATAACACCAAAGGCAACTGCTGGAGCGTCGCCAATGGCGCGATGACCAACAACGTCCCGTGCGTGGACATTCTGACCGAGCAGAAATTTACTGACTTCAAACTGCACGTTGAATTCAACATCCTCCCCGAAAGCAACAGCGGCATTTACCTGCGCGGTCGCCACGAAGTGCAGATCAATGACGATCTGGGCCGCGAACGCGACAGCCTGAGAATGGGCGGCCTGTACGGGTTCATCAGACCTTCGGTCAATGCTTCAGGCAAACCGGGCGCGTGGCAGACCTGTGACATTACGCTCCTCGGTCGCCACGTGACGGTGGTCCTGAACGGCCAAACCATCATTGATAACATCGAGATTCCCGGCATCACAGGCGGCGCGATTGACAGCGACGAGGCCGCGCCCGGCCCGATTCTGCTGCAGGGCGATCACGGCAAAGTTTCGTTTCGGAAGATCACGATCACTCCGGCGAAATGAGAGTGGAACCGGCGCGGCCTCTGAAACGTAAGCAACATTCAACTCCGCAACTCCGCGCAGTATCAGGAATCCACGCAATACCAGTCTTTCAGGAGCCACTATATGATCAGAATCACGCTGGCCCTTCTCTGTGCCATTTGCGCCGCAGGTGCGTGCCTGGCCCAGGACGCCCCGACACTGTTTCAGCAGCCGACCGTCAGCCGCACGCAAATCGTCTTTGTTTATGCCGGTGATCTGTGGATCGTCCCGCGCGAGGGCGGCGAGGCGAAACAACTGACCACAGGCGTCGGCACCGAAACCGACCCGTTCTTTTCGCCTGACGGCACGATGGTCGCTTTTACCGGACAGTACGACGGCAACACCGATGTTTACGTTGTGCCTGCGGCGGGCGGCGTGCCGAAGCGGCTGACTTATCATCCGGGCGCTGACCTCACCGTCGGCTGGACGAATGATGGCAGGCGCGTGCTGTTTTCTTCGGTTCGCCAGAGCAGCACGCCTGCGCCGCGCCTGTTCACCATTGGCACCGAAGGCGGCGGACTGCCTGAAGAAATGCCGCTGCCGATGGCCGAACGCGGGTCTTATTCGCCGGATGGTGCCTTCATCGCTTATGAGCCGCTGATTCAGTGGCAGCCCGACTGGAAGCGCTATCACGGCGGGCAGCGCGACGTGATCTGGATTGCAAAGCTCGCCGATTCATCCATCGAAAAGCTTCCGCGCGAAAACGCCACCGACAAAAACCCGATGTGGGTGGGCGACAAGATCTATTTCCTTTCTGATCGCAACTCGCCGAGCGGCGCAGTGTCGCTTTTTGCCTTCGACACGAAATCGAAAAAAGTTGAGCAGCTTATCAATAACGACGGCCTCGACATCAAATCAGCCTCAGCCGGGCCGGGCGTGATCGCCTACGAACAGTTCGGCACGATTCATCTTTACGATCTGAAAGCGAAGAAGGCGCAGAAAGTGAATATTCGCGTCAGCGCCGATCTCGCTTCGGTGCGTCCGCGCTTCGAGCGTGTTGGCAGCCGCATCACGAATGCGAAGCTTTCGCCAACGGGCGCGCGCGCGGTCTTTGAAGCGCGCGGCGAAATCATCACCGTGCCTGCCGAAAAAGGCGATGCGCGCAATCTGACCCGCACGCCGGGCGTCATGGAACGCGACCCGGCGTGGTCTCCTGACGGCAAGTGGGTTGCTTATTTCAGCGATGAATCGGGTGAATACGCGCTGCACCTCCGCGATCAGAAAGGCGAAGGCGAAGTCAGAAAATTCAGCCTCAGCAATCCACCATCGTTTTATTACGCGCCGACCTGGTCGCCCGACAGCAAAAAGATCGCGTACTTCGACAAGCGGCTGAACCTCTGGTATCTCGAAGTTGACAAGGGCGCGCCGGTCAAAGTTGATCGCAACCCGATTGGCAACAATGACGACGTGCTGCTGCCGATGTGGTCGCCCGACAGCAAATGGATCACTTACACGAAGCACCTGCCGAACCTGCTGCGCGCGGTCTTTATCTATTCGCTCGATGCAGGCACAGCCAGTCAGCTCACCGATGGCCTGAGCGATGCGCGCTATCCGGCCTTTGACCGGAGCGGCAGGTATCTGTACTTCACGGCGAGCACCAATCTCGGTCCTTCGATCAGCTTTGCCGATCTGTCAGGCATCGCGCATCAGTCCACGCGCAGCGTCTATGCCGTAGTGCTGCGCAACGATCAGCCTTCGCCGCTGGCGCCTGAAAGCGATGAAGAAAAATTGCAGCCTGAAAAGAAAGACGCGGCAGGACCGGGCGACGCCGCGAAGGACGGTGAAAAGAAGGCCGACAACGCCCAGGCAGGCGCGAAGCCTCCGGCAAAGAAAGAGCCTGAACCTGTGCGCGTGGACCTTGACGGGATTGACCAGCGCATCGTGGCGCTGCCGATTCCGGCGCGCAACTTCGTTGACCTGCTGGCCGGCAAGGCCAGCAGCATCTACCTCGTCGAAGCGCCGCCGGTCAATCCGGAAGCCTCCGCGCCGCCTTCGTTCATCGTTCACAAGTTCGATCTTGAAAAGCGCAAGTTCGACAAGGCGATTGAAGGCGTCAGCGCCTTTCAGCTTTCAGCCAGTGGCGAAAAGGCGCTTTATCGCCAGGGGCCGAACTGGACGATTGCCAGCACGGCCACGCTCGGACAGCCGACGCCGCCCGGCGCGCCCGGCGCGCCGCATCTGCTGAAGGTCAGCGAAATGGAAGTGCAGGTTGACCCGAAAGCCGAATGGAAGCAGATGTACAAAGAAGTCTGGCGCGGCGAACGCGATTTCTTTTACGACCCGAACGCGCACGGCCTCGACCTCAAGGCGGCTGAAAAGATGTACGAGCCGTACCTGAACGCCGTCGCGCATCGCGCCGATCTGAACTATCTGTTCACCGAAATGCTCAATCAACTGACGGTCGGGCATATGTTCATTCGCGGCGGCGATGTGCCGCGCCCGAACTTTGTGCCCGGCGGGCTGCTCGGCTGCGATTACAAGATTGAAAACGGGCGGTACCGTTTCGCCCGTGTTTACAACGGCGAGCACTGGAACCCGAACCTGCGCGCGCCGCTCACGCAACCCGGCGTCAACGTCAAAGCCGGTGAATACCTGCTCGCTGTGAACGGGCGCGACCTGACGGCGAACGACAACGTCTATCAGGCGTTTGAATCGAAAGCCGGCAAGCAGGTCATCATCAGGGTCGGCCCGAACGCTGACGGCGCAGGTTCGCGCGAAGTCACGGTCGTGCCGGTGACCAGTGAAAACGGGCTGCGCAATCTGGCGTGGATTGAAGGCAATCGGCGCAAGGTTGATGAACTGAGCGGCGGGCGGCTCGCTTACGTGTACATGCCCGACACGGCGAACGGCGGCTATACGAGCTTCAATCGTTATTTCTTCGCGCAGACCAACCGCGAAGGCGCCGTGATGGATGAACGCTTCAACGGCGGCGGACTGCTCGCTGATTACGTTGTGCAGCATCTGAGCCGTCAGCTTCTCAGCTTCATTCATTACCGCGAAGGCGGGCAGGACGTGCCGGTGCCGGCGGGCGCGATTTACGGGCCGAAGGTCATGCTCATCAACGAACTGGCCGGTTCGGGCGGCGACGCGATGCCCTGGTACTTCCGCAAAATGAAGATCGGCCCGACCATTGGCAAACGCACGTGGGGCGGTCTGATCGCTTCATTCCCTGCGCCGCAACTGATGGACGGCGGTTTCGTCACCGCGCCCGACGCCGCGATTTACGGCCTCGGCGGTGAATGGGAAGTCGAAAACGTCGGCGTGCCTGCCGACATTGAAGTTGAATTCGATCCGGCGGCCTGGCGCCAGGGCCGCGACCCGCAGCTTGAAAAGGCCGTCGAAGTGCTGATGGAAGAGCTGAAGAAAAATCCGAAGCCGCAGTACAAACTGCCGGCCTTCCCGAACTATCACACCAGAAGCACGGCTAAAAATCAGAACTGACCGACCCGACACCTGTCATCTTTCATCTGTGGCTGAACGCCTGTCTTTGTTTGAGATTCATCGGCCAGCCACAAAAGATGACGGGTAATGAGTGACAGGTTTACGCAAATTTTCCCGGAGACTACCGCAATGAAAATCTGGTTCCTGATTCTCGTCACACTGCTTGTCACCGCGAGCGCTGGTTTCGCCCAGGGCGCGCCCACGCTGTTTCAGACGCCGACGGTCAGTCGCACGCAGATCGTCTTTGTTTATGCGGGTGATCTGTGGATCGTTCCGCGCGAGGGCGGCGAGGCGAAACAACTGACCACAGGCGTCGGCACTGAAACCAACCCGTTCTTTTCGCCTGACGGCACGATGGTCGCTTTTACCGGACAGTACGACGGCAACACCGATGTTTACGTTGTGCCTGCGGCGGGCGGCGTGCCGAAGCGGCTGACTTATCATCCGGGCGGCGACCTCACCGCCGGCTGGACGAATGACGGGAAGCGGGTGCTGTTCATTTCAGGCCGTAACAGCAGCAATCCGGTTCCGCGCCTGTTTACAATCAGCACCGAAGGCGGCGGACTGCCGGAAGCAGTGCCGCTGCCGATGGCCGAACGCGGTTCTTATTCGCCGGATGGCGCTTTCATCGCTTATGAGCCGCTGATTCAGTGGCAGCCCGACTGGAAGCATTATCGCGGCGGGCAGCAGGATGTCATCTGGATTGCCAGGCTCGCCGATTCATCCATCGAAAAGCTCCCGCGCGAAAATTCAAACGATCATCACCCGATGTGGGTCGGCGACAAAGTTTACTTTCTCTCTGATCGCAACTCGCCGAGCGGCGCGGTGTCGCTTTTTGCCTTCGACACGAAATCAAAAAAGGTCGAGCAAATCATCAATAACGACGGCCTCGACATCAAATCGGCCTCAGCCGGGCCGGGCGTGATCGCTTACGAACAGTTCGGCACGATTCATCTTTACGATGTGAAATCGAAGAAGGCGCAGCAGGTCAACATTCGCATCAATGCTGACCTGCTTTCCGTGCGTCCGCGCTTTGAGCGTGTCGGCAGTCGCATTGCGGCGGCGCGGCTCTCACCGACTGGCGCGCGCGCGGTCTTTGAGGCGCGCGGTGAAATTCTCAGTGTGCCCGCCGAGAAAGGCGATGCGCGCAACCTGACCCGCACGCCGGGCGTCATGGATCGTGATCCGGCGTGGTCGCCGGACGGCAAATGGATCGCTTACTTCAGCGATGAATCGGGCGAATACGCGCTGCACCTGAGCAATCAGTCAGGCATGGGCGAAGTCAGAAAGGTCAGCCTCGGCAACCCGCCGTCGTTTTTCTACACGCCGGTCTGGTCGCCCGACAGCAAAAAGATTGCCTTCACCGACAAGCGGCTGAACCTGTGGTGTCTCGACATTGAAAAAGGCGCGCCGGTCAAAGTTGACACGAACACTTATGAAAACCCCTGGCGCGTGATGGATCCGACCTGGTCGCCCGACAGCAAATGGATTGCCTACACGAAGCAGTTGCGCAATCGCCTGTGCGCGGTCTTTGCTTATTCGGTTGAGCAGGGCAAAGCCACGCAGATCACCGACGGCCTGAGCGATGCGCGCTATGCCGCATTCGACAAGAACGGCAAGTATCTTTACTTCACGGCCAGCACCGATGTCGGGCCGACCACGGGCTGGCTTGATATGTCGAGCTTCCCGTTTCAGACCACGCGCAGCGTTTACCTTGTGGTGCTGAAGAAGGGCGAAGCCTCGCCGCTCGCGCCCGAAAGCGATGAAGAAAAGGTCGCTGAAGAAAAGAAGGACGAAGCGCCGAAAGGCCCGAACAGTACCGGGAGCAGTAGCGACCGGGCAAAGACTGTGGTCGTCACGATTGATTTTGACGGCATCGGTCAGCGCATTCTTTCGCTGCCGATTCCGGCGCGCAACTACGTCGGGCTGGATGCCGCAAAGGCCGGTCTGATCTTTATCTCCGAAGCCTCCGGCGGCGGGCTGATGGGCACCGGCCCGGCGACGGTTCACAAGTTCGATCTCGACAAGCGCAAGTTCGACAAGGCGCTTGATGGCATCACCTTCTTTGACATTTCAGCGAATGGTGAAAAGGCGCTTTATCGCCAGGGCCAGAACTGGACGATTGCCAGCATTGCGACGCTCGGCCAGCCGCTGCCGCCGGGCGCGCCGGGCGCGCCGCATCTGCTGAAGATCGGTGAAATGGAAGTGCAGGTTGATCCGCAGGCCGAATGGAAGCAGATGTACAACGAAGCCTGGCGCATTCAGCGCGACTTCCTGTATGACCCGAATCTGCACGGCCTCGACCTCAAGGCCACCGAAAAAAGATACGAACCGTACCTGAACGCCGTCGCGCATCGCGCCGATCTGAACTACCTGTTTGAGGAAATGCTCAACAACATCGGCGTCGGTCATCACTTCGTCAGAGGCGGCGAGATGCCGAACCCGAACTTTGTGCCGGGCGGACTGCTCGGCTGCGATTACAAGATTGAAAACGGGCGGTACCGTTTCGCTCGCGTTTACAACGGCGAAAACTGGAATCCGGGCCTGCGCGCGCCGCTCACACAGCCCGGCGTGGAAGTGAAGGAAGGCGAGTACCTGCTCGCCGTCAATGGCCGCAATCTGACGGCGAACGACAATGTTTACAGCTTCT